>CALMAV010000059.1:5005-6561 GCA_937859895.1 uncultured Bryobacterales bacterium
GCCGACTTGCCACGGCCTGGTCATAAGCTAAGGTCACCGGAGCGGAAGCAGGACTTCGCGAACCGGGGGCTGCGGGCTTTAACCGCACTAGGAACGTGCGAATCTGATAGGGCTGAAAGCTGCTCACCAAAGCGCCGCTCTTCAGATGAGCGTCACGTATGGGTTGTTCCTGGCCATTTACTTCCTGGGCCGAGATGAGCGGGGCCATGAACTGAACGTGAACCCTCTCCTGCGGCTTGCCGTCCGCTTCGACTAAGCGCACGATCACAGCGTCGCTGTCCTCTGCTTTCTTGGCAGCCATCACGCGCACCCGGCTGTTATCGGTAGAGACGACCGAAAAACGCTTGCCCAGATTGCCGGGATGACGGGAGGCAGTAAAGGCGAGGAGCGGCTGGTTCAAACGGAGCGCCTGCCAATCAGTCTGCGCTTGACGCCAATCCCCTGGGTGACCTGCCAGTCCATAGATGAACTCGTGGTGCCCCCAATCCTGGGTGGCCTGATCGCTATAGGCTTCGCCGTTTGGGCTGATGCCGGGCGTGTACAGCAGCGTCAAACGAAGCAGGTCATCAGCCGGTTTATCGGAACCGTTCTTGCAATCTGTGAGAATCGTCACTCCGTAAGCGCCACTGCGGTCGGTAAGATCGATGAACTGGTGCGTTGGTACTTCAAACTTCTTCTCATCATTATTAGTGCGCTGGATGGTAGCAACATCCCAGTTGTAAGTAGCGGCTGGGTTTGAAGCAGTCAATGGAAAGGTGGCCTTAAGAGCGGCGCCGCTGCTTTTCCAATCAATGGAATTAGCGAACTCCACCCGATTGCCGGCATCACCGGCGGAAAGACGGACAATCTGGGTGAACGTGGAGCCTTCGGTTTGGCGGGTGATGGCCAACGCCACGCGCACGGGACCGTTTTCGACGACCCGGACCTGCGCCGGTCCGGACACATAGCTGCGGGGTGGCTTTTGCTGATCAGTCCAATCCATGTTCCAGGCGGGCCACTCTTTGGGCTTTTCGGTCTGGAACGCAAGGCGGGAAGGCGCGGAAAGAAGTTCTTTGTTGATCTGCTTATCAACAATATGAGCAACATCACCGTTCTGGTCGATGCTCACGAGATAACGTGCGTTTTCGAGCGAGTTTTGGCTGACCTTCAACTCGGAAGTTGCTTTCGAGTGGCGGACTGACTCAACCGAATAGACGGCGTATCCGGCTGAAGGCGCTTGGGCCACGAAAAGAAGCTTGCCACCCTCGACCTGCGAGGCGACTTCGCGGCCATCGGGTCCAATGACGCGCGCGGCTCCGGGAGCAGTCTTCTCCCAGGGAATTTCTGCTTCCACCACGTCTTCGCGCGCAACCCCCAGCGGGTTGTAAATAATTACCGGTATACCTTTCGATTGCGTGTCGAGACTGGCAGCGACGCCTTCGGTTGCGCTCGTCAGCACAGTGGCAAACTGATTGGACGCGATAACATCATCGTTCCAGGAGAACTCGTAGGCTTTCGGCGTAGCCGTGCCGGCCATAATGTCGTGGAACTGGCCGCCCATGACAAGGGTCCAGGCA
>CALMAV010000060.1:0-1663 GCA_937859895.1 uncultured Bryobacterales bacterium
TTAGTAACTTGCCCGATCTCGAAACAGGGCTGGTCGATCTTACCGAGTAACTTAATCACTGTCCGCACTTTCTTAGCCGAAATAGTCAGCACCATTCCAATGCCTAGATTGAAAGTACGCCGGAAATCGTCAGGAGGAACATTACCGAGTTCGCGCAGAACCTCAAAGATAGGCTGTGTCGGCCAGGTTTTGCTATCGATCTCGGCACCGCAATCTTCCGGCAGCATGCGCGGGACATTGTCAGTCAGTCCACCGCCCGTAATGTGCGCGGCACCTTTTAGTAGCCCCTTCTTCTGCAGCAGTTGCAGAGCAGGTAGATAGGAACGATGCACCTTCAGCAGCTCATCACCAATAGTTCCAGGCAAGCCATGCACCTGGCCATCCACATAGTTGCCACCATCCTCAAAGAGCAACTTACGTGCTAGCGAGTAGCCGTTAGTATGCAGGCCGTTCGATGGCAACCCCAGCAGCGCATCACCCGGCTTAATTCCGCTGCCCGTCAGCATGGCTTTACGCTCTACCGCGCCGACAATAAAACCTGCTAAATCATACTCGCCCGGTGCATACAGGCCCGGCATCTCAGCAGTCTCGCCGCCGATTAGCGCACAGCCGTTTTGCTTGCAACCCCGAGCAATACCGGAAACAACACTTCCGCAAACAGCAGAGTCCAGCTTGCCCGTTGCGAAATAGTCTAGGAAAAATAGTGGTACTGCACCTTGAACCGCTATGTCATTGACGCAGTGGTTAACCAGGTCTTCCCCGATCGTGTCATGCCGCCCAGTCAGGAAGGCAATCTTCAGCTTGGTGCCAACACCGTCGGCAGAGCTAACAAGAACAGGTTTGCGCCAGCCTTCTAGCGAGTAACCGGCCCCGAAACTGCCGATAGATGTCAGCACCTGCTTTGTAAAGGTTTGGGAAGCGTGCTGACGAATAAGCCCTACCGCCCGGTTCGCTTCGTCAATATGGACGCCAGCATCACTGTATGTTGTCTGTGGCATCACTGCTGAAATGTCAGTGTAGCGAACCACACTTTGTCAGAAACCAATAGAAGCGCTGTCATCGCACTTACATGAGTTCCGATAAATCAACTGCCCGTGTTCGAAAGAGCCTTCCTGATTCTGGCGGTGATCGCCGAACCGGAAGCGTAGGAGAACGGCCCGAGCTTTCGCGAGGCAGAACAGGCGGAGATCGCCACGGTGGCAGCACTGCTGAACGGGATAGAGCAAGCATTGACGACGAGATTGCAGGCGACACCACGAACGATCCGGGCCTTGGTGGAAGTTAGTTAAAGGTAGAGCTGGACCATCTTGCGCCAGTAACGAGCGCGATGTGCTTCGCCTTCCCAGACAGCAAAGTGGTGTCCAATCCCCTTACCCGTCAAACTCTGGCTTAGTTCTCTTGTGCTTTGAAGGAATGGGTCTTCATGACCAACCGCAAAGACCATCTCCATTTTCCGAAGTGCTTCCAACGAGCCCGGGTCTTTTAGCTGCGGCAAAAAGTGATTGGGTGTGTGCAGGTAAATGTCATCGTCGTAGTAACCATCGAAAAGATCGATAAAAGGGGTCACCGGGCGTGTTAAATCGTAACGACCACTTAGAGCAACAAGTTTTCCAAACAGACCTGGGTGACGTAGAGCAATGTTGACGGCGTGATACGCTCCGAT
>CALMAV010000060.1:1673-8374 GCA_937859895.1 uncultured Bryobacterales bacterium
GGTCTGCCGCGATTGCATTAGCCCGATGACTTCATCGATGATATACCGCTCATATTGCTTATGACGTTGAATACGATCAGGTGGGCTCCGCCAGCTGCAGTAGAGGCTTTCGCTGTCAACGCTATCCACGCAGAATAGCTGGAGGCATCCGGCGTTGATAGAACGAGCGAGTGCTTCAACCAAGCCCCAGTCCTCGTAGTCAAAGAAGCGGCCTTCGCGAGTCGGAAAGACCAGAACCTTGGCACCGGCGTGGCCAAAGATCAGCAGTTCCATATCGCGCCCGAGACTTGGACTGAACCACCGGTGATACTCTCGATTCACTTTTCCCTTAAGCTTACCCGGCTGCTCCAACCAGGCAAGATTCATATGGGAAGATTTGGTCCCGATGCGATAAAAGTATTCCAGTCCAAAGGTCGTACCCGGCCCGGTTCATATGTAGTCCCTCGGAATCGAACAGCTCCGGGCGAGGCCTTCCACCAGCGTCAAGCATGGCATCGAAAACGTTGATGTAGAACGCATTCGGCCGCATTCGTATTGCCTCTCGTACCAGTGCATTGGCGCGCCGGATCTTGTCGATGATCGAGAATCTAGCCGGGCTTGGCTTTACTGAGATGAAGGTGTACGGCAGAGAACCGAAATGTAGCCGTACTTTGTCGGTTATTGCAAAAAAGTACTCGAGTATCTTTTCCGGGGAGCGACCATCTCCCAGATCATTATCGCCGGCGTAGATAACTAGCGAGCAAGGTTGTTCCGGCAGTACCAGGCGTTCAAAAAAGTGTGCACAAGCCTCAAGGGTAGAGCCGCCAAAGCCCAGATTGACCGCCCGCGGTTCCCCCAGATCTATTGGCAACTGCGTCCATAACCTCAGCGTTGAACTGCCATAAAAGACAAACGGCGACTGAGTAGGACCTTGCTGGGCCCGTGCTGCTTCCAGCGACTTTACATCGGCTTCGTACCACTGCATCCATCTCATTATCCGGCAACTGCAGACTCAATCGCCATATTGTGCAATCTCATAGTATTTTCAGCTGGAATCGTTACATAAAAAGTTTGCATACAGAAGTGATTTTTCGGTTAGAATGCCTTCATGTCGTTGGCCCTCGTAGCAGGCGAAGTCTCTGGCCAAGATTGCCGGCTACTCCCCAACGACGAACTTTGTAAATAAGGGCTTTGTTGAATGGTTTTTTCCGTTAAGAGATTGAAGTATTTTCTCCCTGTTATGGCTGCAATGGTGCCGGCCGCCGGCGCAGCTACCCTTTTTGTTCCAGCTGGTGGAGACCTGCAATCGGTCTTGAATGCAGTTCGTCCCGGCGATACCGTGCAGTTAGCGGCGGGCGCCCAGTGGACTGGACACTTCTTTCTGCAACCGAATCCGGGTTCGCAGTGGATTACGATTCAAAGCGCTTCTATGGGCGCGTTACCTGGACCGGGAAGCCGCATTTCCAGTGCTCAGTCTGCGTCAATGCCGAAGCTAATAACGCCGGATGGCGCTCCCGCCTTGCAAATGACGACCGGAGCTAACTACTACCGGATTCAAGGCATTGAGTTCGCCCCAGCAGCGGGCGTTTATGTACAGGATCTGGTGCAAGTTGGCAATGGCAGTGAACCTTCAGTTGGTCAACTGCCGCATGACATTGACTTCGACCGGGACTACATCCATGCAAATCCGGTGGTCGGGTCCAAGCGTGGCATTGCGCTAAACGGAGTCAATATCACGGTGGAAAACTCCTACATTGCGGGATTCACCAGCACCGGTCAGGACACGCAGGCCATTGCGGGATGGAATGGAGCAGGGCCTCTACAAATCGTAAATAATTATCTGGAAGGTGGGACGGAGAACCTCTCCTTTGGCGGGGCCATACCTTCGATTGCGGGCCTGATTCCGTCAGACATTACGGTTCGAAATAACACATTCAACAAGCCTCTAAGTTGGAAGCCGGGCAGTTCGACATATGCAGGCGTACCTGTCTGGTCAAAGAACCATATCGAGTTAAAGAACGCCCAGCGAATCACCATCGATGGCAACACGTTTGATAACAACTGGGTCGGCGCCGACCAACGAGGGTTTGCCCTAGTGTTCAACGTGCGTTGTGAGAATGGCGCGGTGCCGTGGGCAGTGGTTAACAATGTGACTGTCACGAACAACACGGTTCGACATGCCGCAGCGGGAATGGTGTTCGTTGGGAAAGACAGCGCGTCGGGTAACGAAGGGAGCGCTGGGCAAATCGTAGTGCAGAACAACACGTTTCAGGACATTAGTGACAATTGGGGCGGAGACGGCCGCTTATTTCAGATACAGGCCGGTGTGCAGGGCTTGAACTTCGACCACAATACGGCTTTCCAGACTGGCTACTTTGCTGTGTTCGACACTGGAGCCAGTTACAACGTTAACTTCACCAACAACATTGCGCTGGTAGGAGCAGGTGTTGCGGGCAACGGATCGGGAGGCCCGATTCAGACGCTTGCCTCATACGCTCCTGGCGGACAGTTCCTGGACAATGCACTGATTGGCGGCAATCCGGCGCAGTATCCAGCCTCCAACTACTTCCCGGCAACGGTCAACCAAGTCGGCTTTGTTGATTATGCCAACGGCAACTTTCAGCTCGGCCCGGCCAGTTCTTTGCTGAACGCTGGCACAGACGGTAAATCTTTGGGCTATAGCGCACCGGGTTCGACTTCTGCGCCAGCACCGGTCAACGGTGCGCCGACGATCCCGACCGGCTGGGTGCAGCTTGTGAATCGCGGAACTGGCAGTTGCCTGGATATCATTGCCGCTGGTAATGGCTCAGAATTGCAGCCGGGCACCCGACTTCAGCAATGGAGCTGCTGGGGCGGTACGATGCAGCAGTTCCAGTTGAATCCGGTAAGTGGCGGTTATGAGATTACGAACCGGGCAAGCGGGCTGCAACTGGATGTGCTCCTTCAAGGCACGGCAGATCTAACACCCATCATTCAGTACCCATTCTGGGGCGGAACTAACCAGATCTGGACTTTGGTGAATGCAGGCGGGGGCTATTACAGCCTGAGCGCAACTAATAGCGGCAAATGTATCGACGTACTGGGGGGTTCAACAGCCAACGGAGCGCCGATAGCACAATTCAGCTGCAACGGCGGTACAAGTCAGCAGTTCCGGTTAGTTCCGGTACAGTAGGACCGGCGGGTCCGGAGTTTGATCGTGCGCCGGACCCGTTTTTTCGATCTATAACGATGTGAAGACATCTGCACATTCGATCCCCCACCTGGGTTCGTTTGAAAGCACAAACATCCACGGCAGCGGCTCGGACCTGCTGAGGACCACAAGGCACGATGAACAGTGGCGGCAGGATCTGGAAATGATCTGTGTAGCCGGGATCACCCAACTGCGGTATCCAGTTCCGTGGCATCGGATCGAGCGTGAACCCGGCAAGTGGGACTGGAGCTGGATGGATGGCCCGGTGGAGTGGATGCGAAGAAACGGAATGAAGCCGATTCTTGATCCGCTTCACCATGTGTCCTTTCCCCACTGGCTGAAGGACGGATTTGCCAATGCTGAATTCCCTGCCCTTTACGCTCGCTTCGTTCGACAGATTGTCCAACGCTATGAATGGGTCCAGCAGTACACGGTCTTCAATGAACCGCTTCCGACTCTGATTCTGTGTTCGCAAAGTGGTGACTGGTACCCCCATCGCCGCACCCATGATGACTTTGTTCTGATGGCGGCCAACGCCGTACGGGCGATTTCCTTGGCGACCAAAGAGTTGCGCTCGGCGAACCCGTCTGTCGAACTGGTACAAATTGACAGCTGCGAACACCACCGCGCACTGGACGCCGAATCAGAAGAGCAGGTGCGGTTTGTGAATGAGCGGCGGTTCTTGTTCCACGACTTGATTCTAGGACGTGTCGGCAAAGACCACCCAATGCACGAGTACCTGCAAAAGCATGGATTCGGTGACGAGTTGCTGTCGCAATTGCGAAACGAACCCGCGCCGTTTGACGTGCTGGGGCTGGATTACTATGCCCATTCGGAGATGGAGTGGGGGCACAATGCTGTCCAGTTCCCTTGTCGGCGAGCGCTGGGGTTTGCCGAAGTTGGCAAGCAGTATGCTGAAAGGTTTCAATGCCCGGTAATGCTGACCGAAACTAATGTGGGTGGCACGGTACAGGATCGTGTGACGTGGTTGCGGTGTATGGAGGAGCAGATAGAGGAGCTGAGTAAGACGGCGGATGTGCGCGGGTTCTGCTGGTTTCCTGCGATTGATGCAACCGACTGGAACACCTTGTGTACGCGGGCAAACCTTAAGCTGAGTCCGATGGGAGTGTGGAGCCTGGATGATGTGCGCAAGGTGCGGCACTCGACCGAGCTTTCAGACTGGTATGGAAAGCTGGCGCGCGCGGAAGCAAGCTGGCGCGACATGCCGGTCTATGCGCCTGAGCCGCCGCTTGATCGCGATCTGGCAGGATTTTTTCATCTGCCGGGCTTTAAAAAGTAGAGCAGGGCTGCCGGTCAGCAGCCCCCGCCCTTTTAGTCCTGGACAAAGGACAGGTCAGCGTTGTAGCCACCGCCCGAATCTTAATAAGAGTCGGGTTGGACCGTGGAAGTTTTGCCGAAGCCTGGTGTCGGCTTTTTCGTATTTCCCATTTCATCGGTTTTGGAAGGTTTCACAATGCTCAGCCCGGCCAGCAGCGGCTTGGTGATGGAAACCTTGGCGTTTCTTGTGCGCTTCATGCCCAGACCCTAGCGCATAAGGGCTCGGTCCTTTTCGGGCACGGACGATGACGAAAAGCTCTTACCGCTTTAAGTAACTGTGCCGATTTGGCCAACCGTACCTCTGTGGCACAATGAGGAAATTTCTTTCTCTTGTGACTGGAGATTCACTGCCGTGAGAGCGTGTAAGCTTTTTGCGCTCCTTGCGAGTATGACGGCGGGCGCTTGGGCGCAGAAGCGCCTTGGTGATTGCCATTCGGGATGCGCATATTTCAATGGTAAGCGGGAGACCTGCCCAAAGGCACAGTTGTACTGCGGAGCGGGCTGATCGAAGCCGTTAGAGTAAACATTCCGGTACCGGCCGATGCAGCAGCCATCGACGGCACGGGAATCTAACGCTTAGTCCGAAGGGTGTTTGGAATTTGGACTATAGGCGAGAGGTGCGGCCTGTGACCGAGCTTTCGGACTGGTTCGGAAGGCTCGGGCGTGGGAAAGCAAGCTGGCGCGACATGCCGGTTATGCGCCGAAGCCGCCGCTCCATCGCGATTTGGCAGGATTTTTCCATCTGCCTGACTTTCAAAAACAGAACAGGCTGTGTGTATGGCCCAAGAGACGGTGCCGCCTCTGCCATGGAACAGGCGGCAATGCTTCTTGAGTATCGCGGTGCCGGAGCCAAATGACACCGGCTCCTATTTTCCGGATGCAACAATACTGGAACATCCGACTTGTTGATGCAAGTGCTGCCAGTGCCCTGGACATTACTAGTCGCCTAGAAACCTCAGCCGTGCTTTCGATTCCTCCGAATGCTGTATAAAAACGATCGGTTGAACAAGCCAAGTGGGTTTTTCTTCGGATTTACAATACTCCTTTAAGAAGACAAAACCCCTAAGCAGCGCACCTAATTGTTAGTGCTCGATGAGGGTAACACACATTGGGGGTTGTTCCATTCAGTCTTGTCACGCTCAGATACGCGATACAGATCGATGCCCACAAGCGCCAACGTATTAGATCCAGATGCCCTTGGACTGGCGTGCGAAAAACTTCTCTTCTGAACGCCCAGTCTGCTTCCGAGTTGATTTTGTATGACGGGCTACTTGAACATTGTGGCCAGATGGCCGATGATGTAGGACCACCGCAGAAGTAACGCTAGGCCGTCACATGACCAATACGAGGCGAGACACTCAGTCGGCGAGAAGCGCGTTATGCGGACAAGTGGAACGGATTCTAGTCGAGAAGGGGATTTCAGGTTATTAGTCGCCTGAGTCAAGTCCAAAAACATTCGTACCGGGCGTGTCGCCAACTCTTACAAGCCCCAAGCCAAAGTGTTGTGTACTGGTGATGCAGACACTCGGAGGCATATGGATTCAAAATCCGGAAGGCGGAACTCAGCCGACCGTCAGTAGCACCAACTCACCAGGTCCATGCACTCAATGTGTTTCTCCCAGCTTCCGCAGCCGCCCCGTCGCCAACTCCCGCACCGGTAATGCATCTATCGTCTGCTTAGGTTCTTGCACTCGCTCATAGTCCGCCCTCGCCGCCTCATTCACATTTAGTTCTTCCGCAATCCGCCCAAACACAAACCACCACTCATTCGGAACTTCTCTCACCCCGGAATCTTGCAGCACCTGCAAAGCGATCTGCCGCGCCTCATTCAGCTTGCCTGCTTCCGCGTACAATGACGCAATCGTATGCTGAATTCCCGGAATCGGCTTCGACTCCGCCCGCTCTACGCTATGAATCAGCTCTAGATTCGATTTGCTCGCCGCTAGAGCGTACCACCCATAGTTGTTCCAATCCCACGAGCTCGCGCCCGTACTCTGCGCAACTTCTTTCGCTTCCTCTACAGCCGCCCCCAGCTTGCCTTCCAATACCAGTACCTGGCTTAAGGCTCGCTTCGCCCCCACGTCCTCCGGCGATTTCTTTATCTCAGCCTGCAGCACCCTCTCCACTTGATCGCCCTTACCTGCCTTTGCCAGCAACGATCCGGCCATCCACAGCACCGTCTGCGAATCGCCAT
>CALMAV010000061.1:0-2428 GCA_937859895.1 uncultured Bryobacterales bacterium
GCCGATACCGGTTGCCTCTCCTGATTCATGCTTTTCCCATTCCTTCCGTATTAGCTGATCCATTTCACTCCAGGTTTTCTCCCAGGAGGATTGATTAAGGAAATGCTCAACTCGGCTGAAAAATTCAGGATCAGTTGGCTTTCTCAAAATTTCTTCTGCTGCTGAGATAAATTGCTCCACTCCATCTGCGATACTAACGAGCCCTAAGTCGCCGTACGGAGTAACTACGTCCCGCAAGGGTGTCGAGATAACATGTAACCCCGCCGCCAAATACTCAGGTGTCTTAGTCGGACTAATATAACGGGTAGCCTCATTGGACGCAAACGGAAGCATTCCGATCGTCCAACCTGCCAGATAATCAGGAAGCTCGTCATACTTTTTCATGCCAAGCCAATGAATGTTAGGAGCAACGGGTATGTCCTCTTGAGAAATTTTCGCAACCGGCCCCAGCAGGACAAACTGCCACTCCGGCTTGGCTCGTGCCAGGCCGCCCAGTAAGTGCAGATCCATTCGCTCATCGATCACGCCTGCGTAGCCAAGGCGTGGCTCTGGGATAGCGGCCTGATCCACCGGCTCAGAGAGCGACGTCTTAGCCCGCTGAAAGTGAGCCGTATCGACGGAGCTTGGGAACAGGCAAACTGCTTTGTGTTTTGTGCGTTTCGCTTCGTAGAGACTTGCGCCGCCGGTGAAGACTAAGTCAGCCTGCTGAAATAAGGCATCCTCATTCACCTTCATATTGGGTGAAGCGCCGGCAAATCCAGTAAGTTCATCCATGCAGTCGTACACAGTCAGGACCGGGTCCAGCGCATCGGAGAACTCCATTGCCATCGGCGTGTAGTACCAAGCCGCGTAACTGATCAGGTTATGCCGTTCAATCAAACTTGCCAGTAAGTCGCGTTGGGCTCCGGCAATCTCGCTCTCGCTTAGACCAGGGGGAAGTATCGGCGTGATCACACGGACGCCAGTTTTCGGGCAAATACCTTCGCGCAATGAAGGCTCACCCGCCTCGTATAGCGGCTCTTCGAAATAGAAGACCCGGTGTTCCCGAGCAAACCTACCCATGAGATGCTGTGGCCTTTGCAGAACAAATCCCCATCGCAAATGAGAGAGGCAAAGAAAATCCATTTGGCCGTAAGACATGGGTTGCGGGCTGCGCTGTTGCAGTTTCTCCTGTAGCTCTAAAATTGCCGATGCCAGCGGCCGATATATTTCGCGATAACCATCCTCGCGGGCATAGTCGAACAAGCCGTTATGGCAGTGACGGTCATCCTCCCAGCCTGGGTGAT
The DNA here is from genome assembly GCA_937859895.1 of uncultured Bryobacterales bacterium. GTDB lineage: Bacteria > Acidobacteriota > Terriglobia > Bryobacterales > Bryobacteraceae > Bog-105. Next base: position 1,287 of record CALMAV010000061.1, read on the forward strand.
TCAAAATCGGGTATAAACAGATACCCTCAGCATGGACGCCAAAATCGCGCGCAACTAAAACTTCCTCACAGACGTACCGGAACCAGCCTTCACGCTTATCCTCTTCGGCACCGGTTTCCGATATAAACAAGGGCCGACCGTAGCGAGCCGACACCTCCCGCAACATTTCCCGGAAAGGGCGGTAACGGCTATCGCCTGGAACCAATCTCTCCCCTTCGTGAACCCATTGGTTCTGGTCATAGAAATTCAGTCCCAAGACATCTAAATACTCCGGCCTTCCGCCGAGTTCTGGTCGTTGGCGACCTGCAATCTGATCCCAGGCTTCATACTGCACCAGACGATAGAATTCCGCTCTTTCTCGATCACCCGGAATCTGCGGATTACCGATAATGTTAATCACCGGTTCCGGCCACAGAAGACGGACACCAGCAATCTCGTTCAGGAGAATCTCACTTGCCGCGACCGCTGCTCGAATCAGAGCAGCTTTGAACTCCGGACCTCTTCCTGCACTATGCGGATAAAAGTTTCGAACATCGCCCGCTATCCACGACAAAAACGAAATTTCGTTTACCGGCGCAAAAAACTTGTACTGCCTGCCACGGCCTTTCAAGTAGCGAACGGTAGCCCAAACATATCGGGCAAAAGCGTCAGTAAACTCTGGACTATAAATATCCAGATGTTCTGGCCATCCGAAGTGAAAAAGGTCCAGTAGTACTTCGGTGTCAGTCTGTTCTGCTGCATCCAGGATCGGCCGCAGCGACGAAAAATCATAAGAGCCAGGAGTAGACTCAATTAAATGCCAGCGCGCTCCAGTACGTACCGTGCGCATGCCAAGCTTGGCTACTCGGCGAAAATCCTGAACTGCAAATCGGGTATGACAAGTCTCTTCCAGTAAATCAAGTCGTTTGTTTCCGTACCGATGCGTCGAGCACTCAAAGCCCGCTTGTAGGAAGCTTGCGAAAATACTGGTGTATACAGACAATACCATTCCCTCGGGCAAGATGGACTTCGCCCAATTCCCGAGCTTCCATCAAACTGTGGGCCGGGTTCCAATTCGACTCTGGCTGAGCTAGCTGTTCCGTTAACAAACAGCGATCTGCAGAATGGATGAATATAGCAGTAATTTGTTACGTTTTATTCGT
>CALMAV010000061.1:2438-5247 GCA_937859895.1 uncultured Bryobacterales bacterium
AATCGACGTTTTACCGCCGCTTTCTCCAACGTAAACTTGGTTGCAAGCTTCGTCTTCGATACGTTGTAGAACTCGATAACACGCACTAGCGCACCGCAGCTTCGCATGCCTTTACATTCGAACTGTAGGATGACTTGCCAAGGGCGCTGGGATGAAACGCCAAGAGAATTTGACAACACGCAAATACTGCGAAGTAAGTTCATTCCTAAGCAATGGTTGTAGACGGTAAGATACTTTCTTACCTATCGTGCTGAACTCTGTGGAGACCTTGGTGCAGACAGCAGTCGCTGCACGTGAACGAGCTCGCGCCCCGTTTTCTCACTTTAAAGTAGGCGCCGCCGTTGAAGATGAGGATGGGCATATCTACACAGGCTGCAATATCGAGAACGCTACGTACGGTCTCACCATGTGCGCAGAACGGGTAGCGGTTTTCAAGGCAATCTTAGACGGCGCGAATCGTCTGACGCGCATAGCCGTTGTGACTGCGGCCAAGGAGCTTACTCCACCTTGCGGCGCGTGTCGACAAATACTCTGGGAGTTCTGCGGCGATGCTGAATTAATCTTGGCCAGCGTTGATGGCCTGCGCGAGACTGTCACGGTCAAGCAGCTTTTTCCAAGGCCATTCGATGCAACGTTTCTTTAACTTCTTCCTGATTGTTTGTGCAATGAGCCTGATGACGGCGGACGGCGCACCAACAAACAGCACAGCGGAGTCGGTTGACTGGCTGATCACCGGTCGGTATGTCGTCACTATGGACCGCACGCATCGGGTCATTCCAGACGGCGCCATCGCACTCCGAGGGAACCAGATTGTGGGTGTTGGCCCTCACGGTGAGCTGGCCGCACACTTCAATGCAAAGCACGTTCTAAATAAACCGGACGCCATACTGACACCAGGTTTGATTGACACGCACACTCATGCGCCCATGTCGCTCTTTCGCGGCATTGCTGATGACATGCGCCTGGAAGACTGGCTGCATAATTTCATCTTTCCTGCCGAGTCAAGGAATGTCACGGCAGAGTTCGTCCGGTGGGGCACGCGCCTCGCCTGCCTGGAAATGCTGCAATCGGGCATTACCACCTACACGGACATGTACTACTTCGAAGAAGAGGAAGCCGAGACGGCCAAAGCGGCCGGTATGCGTGGAGTTCTGGGCCAGAGTGTGATCGGCTTACCCGCGCCTGACTACAAGACGTGGAACGAAGCAATAGAAGGAACAGAAGCGTTCATCAAGCGCTACGAACATGACGAGCTCATCACTCCCGCTATTGCTCCCCACGCAATCTACACGACGCCTGATGAAGCTCTAGTTGCTGCTCACAAACTCGCAGTTAAATACAACGTTCCGTTGCTTATTCATTTGGCCGAGACTGAACGTGAGCGTGACGACGCAATAAGAACACGAAACAGCAGCCCAACGCAGGTTCTTGACAAGCTGGGCATTCTTCATGGGCGTGTGTTGGCCGCACATGCCATCTGGGAGTCAGACGAAGATCTTGCGTTACTGAAATCGCACGGGACTGGCGTTGCCCATTGCCCATCGAGCAATACGAAGTTAGCCAGCGGAGTCGCCCGCGTGTCTCAGATGTTGAAGCTCGGCATTCCTGTCGGGCTCGGCACTGACGGGTTTGCCGGAAGCAATGACACGGCCGATCTGCTGGCCGAGATGAATCTTGCGGCTAAGCTCCAAAAAGTTTTCACTAGAGATCCAACAGCGCTGAGCGCCGAACAGGTGATGGATATGGCTACCGCTGGCGGGGCTCGTGCGCTTGGCTTAGAGAAAGAGATAGGCTCCCTTGAGGTAGGCAAGCGTGCGGACATTCTCGCTATTTCGCTGAAGCGAGCTAACGCCCATCCGCTCTACAACGTGTATTCGTTTCTGGCTTACGCCGTTAAGGCTGGTGATGTTGAGGATGTTTTCATCAATGGACGCCAGGTGGTGGCTGACCGAAAGGTCTTGACCTTGAACGCCCCAGAAATCTACAAAAAGGCGGAGGAGTATCGGCAGCAGATTGTTAACAGCCTTGCCAAACAGTAAGTACTGCTTTGAGACTCAGATCAATCTGAACTTAAGATTTCTCAACTCCTGCCGCAAGCCACCCGACATGGTCTGTACCGCAAACTATGTCGATCATTAATGTCCGCTCTCTCGCTACTGCACTCGGTAGTGCCTTGCTACTTCTGGCAGGCCACGCCAACGCAAGTACCATAACCACTACCAACGTGAACACGTGGAAGAGCTCCACATTCATCACTGGTGGTTACAGTACACTTGACTTCTACCCGGTCCTGGCCAGCTCCTACAACACCTCGGCCGGCATCACCTTGGCACCGACGAATTCGACAACAGGATTTACATTCACCGGGCCGGATCAGGGCGCATATTATCTCGCCGGCGACCGTATGAACAAAACGCTCACTGGTTCTTCCGACGCCGGAGCTTACATCAACATCGCGTTTGGAGCCAATGAGAACGCATTCCTGATTGGCACCAATGCCGCGACCACGCCTTTAACGGCTACGTTCTCTGATGCACAGGTGTTCACTGTGAACACGACTGTCTTTGGCGTTTCGGTCACCCACTCGATCTCCTGGCTACGACTTTCGGCTGCCCCAGGGTCCCAAGCAATGATCAATGATTTCTGGTTTGCGGCCAGTTCACTTCCTCAGGACGCCCCCGGTGGCGGTACTCCCGCGCCTGCCGCACCAACGCCCGAACCGGCAACGATCATCATGACTTGCGCTGGCGGTATATTATTGCTGACCAATTCTGCCAAGTGGAAGGCTGCGGGGCAGAGCGCCTGACGC
>CALMAV010000062.1:0-298 GCA_937859895.1 uncultured Bryobacterales bacterium
ACCCAAGCGGAGAAGAGCGGCCTTATCTTTTCAGAGGGCGTGCTGGAGTGCCTGCCTGACGGTTTCGGATTCCTACGTGCTCCCGAGTACAACTATCTTCCTGGGCCTGATGATGTGTATGTCTCGCCGTCGCAGATTCGTCGCTTTGATTTGCGCACCGGCGACACTGTGTCAGGGCAGATTCGCCCTCCAAAGGAAGGCGAGCGTTACTTTGCTCTGATCAAAGTTGATGCCATCAACTTTGAACCGCCGGAGGAGTCGCGCAACAAGATTTTCTTTGACAACCTGACGCCGCTCT
>CALMAV010000062.1:308-4238 GCA_937859895.1 uncultured Bryobacterales bacterium
GTGATGGTTCTCTTGACGCCGATCGGCAAAGGGCAACGTGGGCTGATTGTCGCTCCACCACGCACCGGTAAAACGATGCTGCTGCAAAGCATTGCCAATTCAATTACCACCAACCACCCGGAAATCAATCTCATAGTTCTGCTTATTGATGAGCGGCCTGAAGAGGTCACGGACATGCAGCGCTCGGTCCGCGGCGAAGTGATCAGTTCGACCTTTGACGAGCCTGCAGCGCGCCACGTGCAGGTGGCTGAGATGGTTATCGAAAAGGCTAAGCGGCTGGTGGAACACAAGCGCGATGTAGTTATTTTGCTCGATTCCATCACGCGACTGGCGCGCGCTTACAATACGGTTGTTCCGCCGTCAGGAAAGGTTCTGTCTGGTGGCGTTGATTCGAACGCGCTGCAACGGCCGAAACGGTTCTTTGGCGCGGCTCGCAATATCGAAGAAGGCGGTTCGTTAACTGTGGTTGCGACGGCTTTGATCGACACCGGCAGCCGCATGGATGACGTGATTTTTGAAGAGTTCAAAGGCACCGGCAACATGGAAATCCATCTCGATCGCAAACTGGTGGATAAGCGCGTCTTCCCGGCCATCGACATCAACCGGAGCGGCACCCGTAAGGAAGAGTTGCTTATGGCGAAGGAAGAGCTCAATCGGGTCTGGATTTTGCGAAAGGTTCTCAATCCGCTGTCCCCGGTTGACTCGATGGAACTTCTTTTGGACAAACTAGGCCGGACCCGCAGTAATGCCGAGTTCCTGGCTGCCATGAGCGGCTGACACCCGACTCCTTTCTGTAGTTAGTAGTTCGATGGGCCGCATTCGGATTCTCTCTGACCATGTTGCGAACAAGATCGCAGCAGGCGAGGTGGTGGAGCGGCCCGCTTCCGTTTTAAAAGAGCTGCTAGAGAATTCGCTGGATGCAGGCGCGACTGAAGTTCGGGTTGATGCCGAAAATGCCGGGCGCCGTCTAATTCGCATCGCTGATGACGGGCACGGCATGTTGCGCGATGATGCGCTTCTGGCCTTTGAGCGCCATGCTACCAGCAAGCTGAGCGATGTGAAAGACCTGCTGGCAATTGCAACACTGGGCTTTCGCGGTGAGGCTCTGCCCTCTAGAGCGTCAGTCAGCAGATTGCTTTTGGAGACGCGATCGGCGGATGAGGCTACCGGAACCGCAGTTGAGATCAGTGGCGGCAAGCTGTTCCGTTGTGACGAGATTGCTCGGGCTACGGGGACGACAATTACCGTGCGCGACCTGTTCTTTAACGTACCCGCGCGCAAGAAGTTTCTTCGGTCGGACCAGACAGAGCTTGCACATCTCGGCTCGCTGTTGACGCACTACAGTTTGGGCCATGCCAATAAGCGGTTCGAGTTCTTTCATGAAGGACGCGAGCTGCTGAATGTAACTCCGGTGGAAACGGTGCGAGATCGGGCGTTTCAGGTCTTTGGTTCGGAGCTGATGGCGGACCTGATCGATATATCTCCCAGGGCGTTTCAGCTACGTCTTCCTCCCCCGTATGTGCCGTTTGGGCAGCCTGAAGCGATAGCGGAAGATCCCGAGCCGGAGTTCGCCGAGTTTGTTTTGGAAGGTCTCGTCTCTGGGCCACATATTCAGAAGCTGAACCGGAGCCAAATTTTCCTGTTCGTCAATGGGCGGCTTATCCGGGATAAGGTTCTATTGCATGCGGTCCAAGCTGCTTACCATAACTTGATGCCGCCTGGCTGCTACCCGTTCGCGCTGCTCTTCCTCAACTGCGACCCTGGTCAGGTGGATGTAAACGTCCATCCGTCAAAGACCGAGGTACGGTTCCGCCACGGCTCGGCTGTGCACGATTTTGTGCGGGATGCAGTGCGCGCAGTGCTGATGGAGAGTCGCCCGGTGTCGAACATTCCGCTGCCGGTTTCGCCGACGATCATGCGGGAGCCCGCGCCAGAGTATCAGGGCGCCGCGTCGTTGCCCTTTTCGGAATTCACGGCAGTGATGGAAGGCCGCGTGGAACTACCGGATCAGTCGGGGGATCCAGGGCGTGAGTGGGCAGGTCAAATTCCCGGCAGCGAATCTTTGAGCGCGGTAGCAGGCGAAGCGTTGCCAGAAATCCGTATTAGTTCGCCCTCCGCGCGCATGCCATCCATTTCGTTGCAAAACGAGGAACCTGCTCCATCACTTGCCCGAGCACAGACACGTCGCATTCCGGATACGCATGGCGCGCTTGATCAACTGCCTGCTGAGTGGGATCGCGTACAGACCATGGCCGCACTGCCAGATCTCCGTCCGCTCGGCCAGTTGCATGACAGCTTTATCGTTGCGGCGAGTCGAGATGGCTTGTGGATTATTGACCAGCACGTGGCGCATGAGCGAATACTCTTCGAGCAGGTGCTGCGTCAGCGTGCGGCAGGAGCCGTAGAGATTCAACAGCTGCTGATGCCGCTTGTTTTGCAGTTAACCCCGAGCCAGAATTTTGAGTACGCGCGAATCGCCGATGAGCTGAATGCGTATGGTTTCGATACCGAGCCGTTCGGTCAGCGCACGATTGCAATCAAGGCAGCGCCGGCTGGGGTGGGGCCAGGGGACATTGAGAAGGTCGTGTTCGAAATCTTGGAGATAGCCGAGAGCGAACTGCGCTCGGCATCGCTCGATGAGATTCGGCGTAATCTTTGCGCGACGATTGCGTGCCGGGCCGCTATCAAGGTCAACATGCGGCTGGAGCCGTCCAAGGTCGACTGGCTGTTGAGAGCTCTAAGCCAGTGCGAATATCCGATGACATGCCCGCATGGTCGACCGATTGCGTTGCGTTACAGCACGCGCGACATTTTGAAGAGCTTTCATCGGATTTAATCAAAGTGCTGGTTAATGGAGCCCGCTACTGAAACTCTACGTCGAATTCATAGAATCCCTCGTTGGCGGTGAAAGTACTGCCAATCAGGCTATTCACACCAAAGCGGGTTTGTCCTGCCTCTGTCTTCATCACTAAGGCACCGGCAGGCGCGTCGGGAACGAGAAAGCTTGGGCCGGCAGGTGCTCCGTTGCCGTTTGGGCCGCTACAAGCCTCCGAAGCAGTTGTCTTTAAGTGCTCGCATACGATGCCGTGCGAGTTCAGGATGTTTATCTTACGTCCGGGCGAAGTAGGTATACTGGCGCCCCATTGTAAATTGCCTGGTAGGACAACGTGATAGCCGGCTTCACGGCGCTCGACAGCGGCGCTCTCGGGCGTGCAGAGATTGCGATTCGGCAGACAGGCTGACATCATGAACGTGATTTGGGACGAGACCATGCTCGAGCTAACATCCGTGCTCGTGAAAGACCAGTTAAGGACGTCATGGTTCTGGAAGCCTGCGCCCGTTGAGGCCGTGAATCCCACCCAGGCCTTGCCTCCCTCGTCCAGCACGGGGGCCAGATCCACTACTGATTCAAGCACGGGACTCTGAGCATCATCAACGAAAACAGATAACCGAGGCGGTTGAAACAGGATGCGTGCCGAATGTATGTGACGATCCTTCAACCGGATAGGCAAACCCTGAGTGAAGGCTATACGCGGGGCCGGCCACTCCATTCGATTTTCCTTGCCGTAGGTACAGAACGCAACGTAATTGTCGGAAGGATCCTCTCCGTTTCGAAAAGTGTCGAAGAACACTGCAATGCTGAACGGGATAGCTGCTTCTTTGTCGTTAAAGGCGTCATCTGTTACGGCGAATCCACCGGCTGACCCGCGACCCCCTAACGCTTGGGGCCCTGCATTCTGAAGCACGAACGCGAAGCCGTCGGCCCCGCGGCCTTGACCTCCCTGATGTGTTAGTTGAAAGTCGAAGGTGGTTTCAAAGCCGGAAGCTACCGATTGTTTATCTCGAAACCAAGCTGCGCCTGAAAGATTGCCATGAGCCTCGGTCAGGCGCAGCGATTTACCGGAGATGGAGGCATTGCCAACCAAGCTA
>CALMAV010000062.1:4248-5731 GCA_937859895.1 uncultured Bryobacterales bacterium
ATTTTGAGCGGAAGCGAAGTTTTGGAAACGAACAGCCCCGGGCAGTGCGGCAGCCCAGCATGTCATCAACGCGGTCCATGAGACGAATTTCCGAACGGTTGCCACCCGATTGAATACGAGAACGCGTGCGACAAAGTTCTAGGCAGGCACGAAAACTTTCTACCAAACGAACTAATGCGGCATCACTGCAAACGCGGTTCGGGCCAGCCCGGAAGCACTGCTGCACCGTATTCAGCGACCGACGGCAAGTACTTAGGGAGGTTAGAAACCGGTCGAAGGCCAGCCTAGAGGCTGGGTCATACATAGGCCAGATAAGCCTAGGGTTGAATCTCTTTGGGTATTCACTTCGTCTGTTCCATGCGCCACTATGCGCTCTCAATTATCAGCCGCAGCTCTGATAAAAATAAAGAGAGAGCACAGAATGACTATAACGCTCCAGTTTGATCAAGAATGAGAGGATATGCTGATGGCTCAGGCGCGCACACAGGGTGTTCTTTTGGACCAGTATTTACAGCAAATTGTTAGCCACCAAGTGCGCCTGGATGCTCCTCCGAGTGTTGCGAATCGAAGAATTCTGATGCTGCCTGCTCTACACGTCGGTGCGATGAGCTCCTTACGCCGGCGAGACTTCTATTGACGATGAGGGTTGAAACTGGCGTTATTGATGCGAACGTTCTCGTCTAAGCCGTTCACCTTGACGCGCCGCAACATAACGCATCGCGTCGCCTGCCCGAAGCGACACTAGACAATTTACACTTTTAATACTGATGATTTCGAAGTGTTTCCATAGCTTAAGGTGATCACTCCTTAGCTCTATGACGCCCACTACGCTCCGACAACGAAAAACTGAAAAAGAGTGCAATACGAGCACTCTCAATGAACAAAGCTCCTTAGTAGCTGAACCAGCTTTGCCCCACCTCTGACCAACAAGTCGTTATGACCCGCTCCGGGTACCAGACAAATCTGTTTCGGCTCATTCGCTTCCTCAAAGATTGCTGATGCCATATGGGCGGGTGTCAGTGTATCTGCTGTTCCTGAAACGATTAAGAGCGGTGTACTCACCGACCTAATCGTCGACAACGTACGGAAGTGTGTTCGAAGTAAGAGACTGACCGGGAACAATCGGGCATACCAGACTGCAACCGATGCATCGTCAATGCTGCTGAAGGGGCTTGCGAGAATCAGGCCGGCTAGTCCTGGATTCGTTGACGCAAGGTACGCAGCTGGTCCACTGCCGATTGATCTACCAAAGAGAAAGTTGTGCCGTTTGGGAATGCTACGCCCGCTCAGCAAGTAATTGAGTGCAGCCTCAGCGTCCTCCTTGATTGTCTTTTCATCTGGTGTAACCGAAGAACTCCCTCCATAACCGCGATAATCAATTACTAACAAGTTGGCACCTACCTGATGTAGGGTCTCGACTTCACCGCCGACCATATCCTCCAAAACATAGCCATTGCCGTGAAAGACGAGGATGGCAGTCTCC
>CALMAV010000063.1 GCA_937859895.1 uncultured Bryobacterales bacterium
GGTCAGCAGTTGAGTGGGAACAGGGTGGCGCAGGTAGCTCCCTAGCCAAGAAAGCTCTCTTTCTTTAAAAACGCATAGCTCTGACGGAGACTTCTGATCGGTTCCAAGCTGAAATCCTGCTCTACAAAAACATGCGTGGCACGAGTACGCGAGATAGCCTGTAAGATTTCACGCAATGGCAAATCACCGCTTCCGAGCTCCCGATAAGTTTTGTTCGGAACAGTAGCAATGTCGTAATGGACGGGTGTTCCTTTTGCCCGATCTTTTAGGTGGACTAATTGGACCCGGTCTGCATGCTCATCGAGGAAGGCGGCGGCGCTCACTCCCGCCATGCTCACCCAAAATGCATCTACTTCCAAGCCGACCAGACTCTTATCCAGGCGCTCGAGTAGAACATCTATGGGCCTGCCGCCCGGCTTCGGCTGGAACTCAAAATCGTGGTTGTGGTAGCAGAACCGGAGGCCAGCGGACGCACACTGTTGCGCGGCGGCATTCAGCTTGTCGGCCAGAGACCGATAGAAGTCTAAGCCTAGCCGTTCTTCGGGAGAAAGATAGTTGAATACCAGGTACTGGAAGCCATGATCTCTGGCCAGCGGAATGCAGTCCTCAAACGTCACCCCGGACTCGATAGGAGGCATGTCAGCGTGCTGCCAAGCCGTCCGGTTCCCGGTCAGCAGCGGCGTCTCGAAATGCAGACTGATAGGCCTTAGATTCACCTGCTTCAGCAGTGGCGTGAGAAGTTTAACCTGACTGCGTAACATCTCAACTTCGAGGTAGCCGATGGCAGCAATTTGTTGCAGAGTTTCAAGCGGCTGCTTGGGCAGCAGATCTCGAACTGTATAGAGCTGTACTCCTGCGGCAAAAGGCTTCCCAAAGCCGGACATGGTAGCCGCGGCCGCCATGCTCATCACAGATCGTCTGGTCAACAGATGTGCAGGGGCCATGTATTATGCCAGTCAGTCTATTACAGCCAACGCAGTTTAGACCTGGGTTCGATACCCTCGCAAGAGGGGACCGGGCGTACTCTGAAAGTCCATCTTATTGACGGCACCTACGAGTTGTTCCGCCACTACTATGCGCTGCCTTCCGCAAAGGATTCGGACGGTTTTGAAGTGGCGGCTGTTCGAGGTGTACTTGCTTCAGTGTTGGGCATGATCAAGAACGGCGCTACGCACATTGGAGTTGCTACCGACCATGTGATTGAGTCATTTCGCAATTCTTTGTGGCCCGGCTACAAGACTGGAGAAGGTATCGAGCCGGCACTGCGCGCGCAATTTTCTCTTCTTGAAGAGGTGCTTTCAGCCGCTGGTATTGTCGTGTGGCCGATGGTTGAATTCGAGGCCGACGACGCACTTGCGGCCGCTGCGCTGGCAGCAGTACGTGACCCGCGTATTGAACAGGTGGTCATTTGTACGCCCGAAAAAGACCTCTTGCAATGTGTGCAAGGGAACCGTGTTGTTCAGTTAAACCGTAGGCGTCGTCTGGTACTCGATGAGCTTGGTGTGATGAACAAGTTCGGCGTCGCTCCATCTTCCATCCCCGACTACCTGGCGTTAGTAGGTGACTCCGCCGATGGTTATCCAGGCCTTCCGGGATGGGGCGCAAAATCGTCTTCTGCCGTGCTCGTTAAGTATGGAAAACTCGAGAGCATTCCAAAAGATTGGCGCGAGTGGCGAGTCGATGCCGCGAACGCGAATCTTTTGGCCTCGACCCTGTTCAGGGAGTGGGACAAAGCGCTGCTCTTTCGGAGCCTTGCCACTCTTCGGACCGACATTGCTCTCTTTGATGACATAGAGGAACTAAGATGGAGAGGCCCTACGCCCGCCTTTACGGCTCTAGGGATGAGGCTTGACGCCGCAGTGACCGAAGAGAAGCGGGGCAGAGCCCGACCTGCCTCGGCAAAGCAAAGGGAGAGGCTTCACAAGTAGCTGCGAGACATTCAGCAGTTGTTCGCCGCAGGGCATTCGGAGTGCCTACTTCTTGCCGCCTCCGAAAACTCGCTTCCAAAAACCTTTTTTCGGCTTTTGGTCGGGCTGTGTGGGATCGGCCTGCGCAGGTGGAGGCTGGCCGGGAAGCGGTGTCCCGTCCGGCGAGTATTGTGCGGCCGGACCTTCGGGTTTCAGACGATGATCTTTGCCCAGTCCAAACATTTTTTGAAAGACGTTACGCGACTCACCCTCAGGATGATCACAGGTTCCAACCGGAACGGTGCTGGTGATGAAGTAAGCCTGATAGTCGTCGGGACAGGATGTTGTGGCGGGGAGGTTGGTTGTTTTGTCCAGTCGGACCAGAGTAACTCCATCTGGGGGAGTGAACGGCACCATTTCGTGATAGTCAGGCAACCTTTCAGCACGGGCCATGAACTCAGTCCAGATGGGCGCAGCGGCTTTAGCTCCTTCCAGCTTGATATCGCTATAGTCGTCATTGCCGACCCACACAACACAAAGCAGATTGGAGGTATAGCCGGCAAACCAGGCATCGTGCGAGGTGCCCGTCTTACCGGCAGCAGGAAGGTCGAATCTACTACGCACAGTTGTCGTGGCCGTGCCTTCATTGATGACAGCCTGGAGCATGTCGGTCATGATGAATGCTACCCGCGGATCGAGTAACTGGCGCTGCGATCCGGTGGATGCTGCGGCAGGCTCAGCGTCAGGCACGCGGACTGATTGGATAAGCCGCCGGGGCGTGAACACACCGCCGTTGGGGAACACGGTGTAGGCTGCTGCCATATCCAAAGGAGTGGCATCATAGGCGCCGATGGCCATGGCAGGTGTTGGCTGCACGCCCGAAATTCCCGCCGCTCTGGCAAGCTCCGCAACTTTGTCATACCCTACAGACTGCGCCACGCGTACGGCTGCTGTGTTGATGGAATGTGCGAGTGCCTGTCGTGCGGTAACTTGTCCCACGCTCTCGCTCGCATCGAAGTTGCGGGGCGTGTAACCCTTGCCGTTGAACTGAAATGTGCCTTCGGTGGCATCGATCATCGTTGCCTCTGTGAAGGCGTTCGCGGGATCACCGCTCAAGCCTGTTGCAATCGCAGTCGCGTAAACAAACGGTTTAAAAATGGAGCCGGTGGGCCGCTTGGCAACTGCGTGATTCAGCTGGCTAAGAGCGTAGTTTCTGCCGCCGGAAAGAGCCAGCACTCGCCCGGTATGCGGGTCCATGACCACCAACGCAACCTGGGGTAAGGCAGGTGCCGCGCCCTTCTGAGTAGCTTCACCTTTAGCGGCACGCTGGCGCACCAGTTCGTCCACCTGCTTCATGCCGGCATCAATGGCTTCGCTAGCTGCTCTCTGCAACTGCATGTCGAGCGACGTGTAGACACGCAGGCCACCGTTGTTTAAGTCGGATTCGTCGTACTGGGAAAGCAATTCCTCGCGAACCAAATCGACGTAATAAGGAGCGCCGTTTGCCTCCGGGTTGGGAGGAGCAAGCTTGAGGGAAGCGACCACGGCCGATTGCAGCTGTTCCCTGGAAATAGCCTTGTTGTCGTACATGGCATTTAAAACAATGTTTCTGCGCGTGACGGCACGATCAGGATGCCGGTCGGGAGAGTAGTAGCTTGGACCGTTCACCACTCCAGCCAGAAGCGCCGCTTCCGGGAGAGTTAGATTGCGTATGTCTTTGCCAAAGTACACCTGGGCTGCTTCGCCAAAGCCGAGAATATTGAACGAACCGCGCTGGCCCAGATCGACTTGGTTGACATATAGCTCTAGGATCTGCTGCTTGGTAAAACGATGCTCCAGCTGGATGGCAATCATCATTTCCGCAAGCTTGCGCTTGGCACTCCGCTCATTGGAGAGAAAGAAGGCACGCGCCATCTGCATGGTAAGAGTTGAGCCGCCCTGCATTCGGCGGTGCCGAAGGACAGGTGTCAACACGCCTTCGACAAGCCGGACATAATTGATCCCTCCATGCTCGAAGAAGTGGCGGTCCTCTACGGAGACGATGGCGTCCTGAACAATCTTGGGTATCTCGTCGTACTTCAGGAGGCGACGCACTGAGCGGTTCTTCGCATCGAAGAGCCCGGTGACCAGCTGTGGTTCTAGCGGGTAAGCAGAAAGATTTCCTCCATGGCTGTCATGCACGCTACGCACCTCGCCATGAGAGATCTGAATCTTGGCTGTTCCGGGTTCATTGAAGCTCTCCGGCCCAGGTTTGATTTCGATTCCGGACCGTGTGAGCGTATAGCTGCCCAGTTGAGACGGGTTTGGGGAATTAGAAACGCTGTAGCCAGAGTTGTGCAACAGGTTAGCGATCTGCTCGGCACTCCAGTGGGTTCCAACGCGCACGAGTTCAGGCGTTGCATAGATGCGGGCTGTGTTGTTGAAGATGGGGCGCCGGATACGCGCATCTACGATTTTTCCGTAGTGCCAGTAGAAGTAAAGAAACGTTCCGGCGAAGAGCAGACCCAGACCGACGAAGGTGACGATGACGGCACGCCAGATAAGATTACGATTCCACGCAGAAAGAAAACGATGGTGGATGCCGGACTGCGGGCTGGCCCCAGGGGGAACAATTGGTAAGGGCAAAGCGCGCTCCTGAAGTGATTCTAGCGAGCGTGGATAGTTGGAGTAGAGAGGATGAAATCGTAGCCTAGGGAGAACAGGCGATGCCGGTCCCAACGTACGACAAATTTATTGAGCCGATACTTCGGTACCTTGCTTCCCGCCCTGACGGTGCTCCCGCGAAGGACGTGCACGAAGTATCTGCAGCTCTACTCCATGTCTCAGACCTTGACCGTCAGGAGTTGCTTCCCAGCGGTATTCAGCCGGTCTATAAGAACCGTGCAGGGTGGGCGCATGATCGTCTCAAACGAGCTGGATTATCCAGCAGCCCGCGGCGCGGTTACTGGCAAATAACTCCGCAAGGGATGGAATACGCGCAAACCCACGTTGGCCCACTCTCCGCCAAAGAACTAGAAAGGCTTGCAATAGGCTTCAACGATGTGCGCTTGACCCAACCGACCGACGAAAATGCGGTCCGCGAGGTGGGGAGCACAGCTACGCCAGTCGCACCGTATGTCGCCAGCCCGGACGACAGGTTAGGAGATGCTCTTTCGGAGTTGCGGCAGACAGTCGCGGCAGAGTTGCAAGAGACATTGGCGGCCGTTTCGCCCGCGTTCTTCGAGACAGTGGTTCTCGATGTGCTGCATCGGCTGGGATATGGAACGAATAGGACAGACTTACAGAGAGTGGGTGGATCAGGGGACGGCGGTATAGACGGTGTCATCTCCCTCGATAAGCTTGGCCTCGAAAAGGTGTACGTGCAGGCAAAGAGATGGCAGCAGACTGTTGGCCGGCCCGAGGTCCAAGGATTCTATGGTGCCTTGGCCGGACAGCGTGCGGCGAAAGGCGTATTCATCACCACATCCACATTCACGGCACAGGCTGTCGACTTCGCGCGCTCGGTTGAGCGAGTCGTTCTTGTCGACGGGAATCGGCTTGCCGATTTGATGATTGAGTACGAGGTTGGTGTAACAGCGCGCACGGTGAAGGTGCCCAAATTAGACAGAAATTACTTTGATGAAGAGTGAGGGCGCCTGCCTAAGTTACCCAATTGACTTCGTCAACCGAGTCAACTTCGACATCTAGCGGCGCAGTCGTACGTGATTTGCCCCAGCCGCGAACCAACAGCTAACCGGGCGGGATAGCTATTCTCCACGGACTGCAAATAGCTGTATGAGGTCCTGGGCCAATCCTCCGATTGGTTACGGTAGATGCGAATAGCGTCGATGGGCTCGAAATGGCTCGTTGCACAATCGTCAGCACATTGCCATTTCGCGACACCAATCAAACAAGTTCTTAATGGGAGTCGGACGCGCAGTGGTGCTGACTCCACGCCGCACATCGTATTCACGTCTCTGTGCCTCTTGAACTGCCTGATCGGGCACTCCCATGTACGCCCGCAGCGCGTCCGAGATTAGGCTGCGATCGTAGGGTTCCTGGGTGCTCGGATCTTTATTAAGCGTTTTGTACTGTGTTCCAAAAATCTGCGGTTGATGAAGACTTTGCAGATAGCGATCCAACGTAGCCGCAGAGATCCATACTGCCCCGCTCTGCCCCTTGCTGATCGCGATCACGGCAAGAACGTGAGCCAAAAGATAATCATTGGAGGTCATCCCATGCTGGAAGACTAAGGCGGCATGGTCAAAATCTGGGCCCGTGTGCAGCAGCCCCTGTTGCAAAAGCGCCGCCGTCTGTACGCGGCGTTTGCTGTCACCTTCGTCTAGGGCTTGCTGGCTAAGATGAGAGGTTCCCGCGCGATCAGCTTGATCCCTGGCGACGATCGCCGTCATGTCGTCATTGTCTATCGCGAAATCATCCTGTGTGTAGGAACGTTTGCTGTCCCAATCGGGAGCCAGTTGCGGCACACCTGTGATGCGTTTCATTCTGAGGTTCGGGAAAGAGGGAAACAGCGTGAAATCCACGTTTGTGTTGTCTATAGGTGTTACAAAGTAGGTTGGAGTGGCGCTACCACCTTGGGCCGGGGATAGACTTCTCAGCTGAAGAGCGCCGTTCTGCCAGGCAAACGAAGCAACCGGATGTTGCTCGCCTTTGCTTGAAATATTTGAAAACTGCAGCCGCGTTCCATTTTGAGAGTTAACGTTGAAGTCCTCAGGTAGCATCACGTAACCATGCAACTGGTTTGGCTTTATTGGGTCACGTTCAAGGTGAAGGCCAAACAAAGTCTTCGGCCCCAAGCTGTATGCCCAGTTTCCAACAAGTGTCGTTGTGTCCACATCTTTTTGCGCCGTTAGCGAACCAGCGAAATACAAGCCCAGGACTGTTAGTACAAGTGGACGTAATTGCAGTTGCTTCACCATCAGCCCACTCATAACATAGGTGCAGGTTACAACAATTTGTGCCTATTTCTCGCGAGGCCAGACTATAGGTTCGTATGCTGCAGGAAATAGCAATCGGCGTTTTCCTCAATCGAAGAAACGGCGATCCTCTTCTGCAAGATGCCGTTTAGCTGAGGCCACCTTGAAAGTCACACCAAGACCAGGACGGTCCCAGACGTCGATGAAGCCTTTCTTGACGATCGGATTTGGCAGGCCTTCGACAATGTCGTACCACCACTCGGGTTGGCCGCATGGATACTCGAAGGCAATGTAGTTTTGTGGCAGTGCTGCGGCCATATGAACGTGGGCGGCGAGGCCAATCAGGCCGTCGAAGATCCCGTGCGGGGCGACTAGGATGCCGTGGATGTCAGCATATTCCGCAATCCATTTGAGTTCGGCAATGCCTCCGACGTCTTCAGGGTCAGGGCCGACGACGTCTACTGCCTGCTTCTCAATCAGATCCTTGAAGTTTTGCCGTAAATAAATCTGTTCTCCGGTGTGGATCGGAACCGATGTCGCCTGTTTGAGATCTCGGAAGAGTTCTGCATTCGGGTAGGGAGTGTAGTCGCCCGTGAGGATATCCTCAATCCACGTGATGTGCATCGGTTCACATGCTCGCGCGAATGTGACTGCGTCTTTGATCATCCAGCCGGGGCCGCAGTCAAGCGCCAGGCCGACCTCGTCGCCGAGCACTTTCTTCATCGCTTCTACGCAGGAGATCACGTGCTTCAGGCCACGCTCGGTCAAAGGACCGCGGTTCGGATGCGATGCTCCTCCGCGCGGCTCGTCGTACCACATGTCGGGAATCGCGCCCATCATCGCGGGGTTGTGGAAGCCGACCGCCATCTTGATAAGCGTGAACCCTTCTTTGGCCTCCTTCATCTTCCCCACATTCTCGGCATAGTCCTGAGGCATCTGGCCTGTCATCGGTGGCCGAAAGCCCCCGTTATAGATGCGGACTCGGTCACGAATTTTGCCGCCCAGTAGCTTGTAAACGGGCACTCCAGCGACTTGACCGGCAATGTCCCAGAGAGCGATCTCGATGGCACTTACTGCTGCGCCCCACGGCTTGAAGGCGCCAAGCCGGCGGATTTTCAGCATGACTCTTTCCACGTCTGTTGGATCTTCGCCCAAAAGGTAGTCCTTGTAGAAGAGGACCATCGGCTTCAGATACACCTTGGACGACTCGGCTTGACCGTAGCCGGAGATACCCTGATCGGTAACGATTCGAATGACAGGGTTGCGGCCAATGATGGCGCATCGCAGATCGGTGATCTTGATCTTTGGTTGGCCGGTACGTCTTTCTTGAGAGGCAAGAGGTCCCGCTGCTGCCGCCGTCGCCAGCGATCCCACAAAACTTCTGCGTGTCCAGGTAGTCATGAGTCCTCTTTATTGGAGAAATCATTCTATACCGTGCTATGGATCTAACTGGTTGGTGATTCAAGGCTCGTGCGATGCGCGCAGGTAAGGCCATTACGAGTTGAAGAACTTGCTCCTTGCTTGTAACTTGCAGAGAGATACTGGTCGTGCGATTCTTGGCAACTACCACGCGAGTGGCATGGGGCTCCAGCAATGGCGAGAGTTTATCGATGTATGCTCCGGAAAGAATCCATTCGAACGCAAAAACGCGATAGTCGCCGACAGGCAGCGGCCAAACTTCTTCATCCGAACAACTGCTGCTCCCCGACCGGAAATACTGCGATGTTGCTCCTCGCGCCTTTACTCCGATAGACCAACCGCCTGGCATTCCGGGTGGACAGATCCGGTGGATCTTCAGTAGACCTGTTTCGGGAACCGATAGCAAAACGTTGGCCTTCGATCTCACTTCGTGCAATTTCACGGTAAGAGCCTGACGCTGTCGGTCACCCGCCGCTACTTTGACCTGCACATCGGCTTCTTGCGCTATGGCATCCCCGCTGGTAGGGTCATTCAGAGGATCGCCTCTAAGACGAAGGTGAATTTCGTAGAGTCCCGGAGACAGAAAGTCGCAACGGAAGTGCCCATCGTAACTGCTCCACCAGCATGGCAATCAGGAGAGAAGTGGCTGCTGTTCACGCCTACAGGACCAATCTGCATGCCGTTCGGTGAGAGCATGTTATAGCTCAGCGCCGCGCCGTCACTTCAAACCACCTTCCCGAAAGTAGAGTACCGATCCACCTCTCGCATGCGAAAGTCGATCCCACGTCTAACGTGCGTCCGTTTTTCTGTGACCCACTTGAGTCAGGCTTCCGAGACGTTTCCCATCGCCGGTCATCGCTGTGATTTGGCAACCCCGTATGGGAGTTCCGCCTTCCCACAGCCCAAAGAATTTGATGACCCTATAAATTCGGCTTTTAGCATGCTCTTTTTCGAAGCGAGTACACACACTTACTAGTGACGAGGTTTTCGTCTTGACTCTGGGTGGAATGGTGGTTGTTTGCAGGAATATCCGGGTCCGAATGGCAGTTTTGGGGATAGTTGTTATTACGCCAAGAACTTGCCCGTCAGTAAAGCGTGCGACTTTCAATCTCCCGCTAGCATTTTTCCAGAACTTGCAGTAAGCTTGACTGCTGATCTGGCCGCTAGTGAGGTCCGTCTTGCCAGTGTCTTCCTGGCCGCCGCGAAAACTGCTGAGACCCTTGGAGACGAGGCTTCGCAACTCCAGTTGGGACGCAGAGCGTTCGCGCTTTTCCGTCGGGCACGTCTGCGCCTGATGCAATTGCCTGGTCAAGAGCGCGACTCAGTGCTCGGCGGGCTTCTGGACGATGAAATCCAGCAACTACAAGCCTGCGGATGCCTTCTTGCGATGAGCCGTAGACGCTAAGACCGAGAAAAAGAGAACGTCCGGATGTGCTCCCACGGCCCGTTACGGTAGTGCCAAAGGTGAAGGCCAAGCGCTGTTGCTGTATAGCTCTTAAATGAGGCTTGAAGGAGCGCGAGCGTCTCTCTTGCTGTCTCCGGAGTGACCTTGTTTTGTACCGTGATGTGCGGCTTGAAGCGCTGGCGATCTTGCGGCGTCAGCCAAGGTTGCCACTCCTCGGCCAGCCGCCCGCGCAGAGATGTTAATGCTGAAGACTCCAATGTGAAAGCGACCCCTTTGCCTAAGCTTCGCAATCCAGTCACCTGCACCGGTAAGGGAGATTGCACGGCCGTGACTTGCTGGAGAAAGCTCAAGATACTTGGCAGTTCTTCGCCTGGCAGATGATGAAACAAGGTCACGTGAGCCGGAACGATGTTCAGAATCGGCGGGAAGTAACGCTCCCTAAGCCGGTCGAATTGCGCCTGACTCTCATTGTCGAGTTGCAGGCTCAGAATAAGCGGAGCGTAGTTACCAGCCAAGGGTACCCGGGCCGCCTTTGAATGGTCCAATAATTTCGGACGTAATCCAGCCTCCATAGAAGTCGCCTGCCTGCGCCTCCACTCGCTCACCATCGAGAAAGCACTGCTCTACACGAGAAGGATAAAAAGCTAAGTAGTTTTGGATTGCCGCATAATCCGCCGTCGGCTTCGGATACGACCAGGCTGCGTGTGCGCTCACCTCACCTTTGACGCGCACATCCCAGTAACTAGCCAATCCTTTGAACTCGCAGAAGGAATTGCCAGGAACTTGGATCAGATACTCGACGCAGATATCGCAAGGCGGCACGTACCAGGTAGGTGGGTGGCTGGTTTCCAAGACGCGATAACAACGACGGCTCTCTGCGATCGTCACACCACCGAACACGATTCGCAAGCTGCGTGAAGAAGCTAGCAGCTTTGGCGGACGAGGGTAGTCCCACACCGACTCCTTGACTGCGTCCGAATCCGGCTGTCGCACAAACAGTTGGATGATCGTAAACTGCTTGGAGACTTTGTTTCCTGTACCTAACCCTTGATGACACACATGGGGCGGAGACGTGCTACTTTTTTGGCAAGACCGGCACCATGCACCACCTCGATCACTTCGTCGACGTCCTTATACGCGTCAGGAAGTTCTTCTAAGATGCCATCGCGCGACTCGCTTCGAACTAAGATCCCGTTCTCTTCCAGTTTGCGCCGTTCGTCTTGAATATTTCTGCCTTTCCGTGCTGCAGTTCGACTGAGTAGTCTGCCCGCGCCATGGCAGACGCTGCCAAAGCTTTCGGCCATCGCGCCGCCTTGACCCACGAGTACCCAAGAAGCTGTGCCCATGCTGCCCGGCACGAAGACGGGTTGCCCCACTTCGGCATAACGAGTCGGCAGTTCCGAATGGCCAGCCGGGAAAGCGCGAGTGGCGCCCTTCCTGTGAACAAGAACGTTTCGCTTCTTTCCATTCACAACGTGCGCTTCCGGCTTGGCAATGTTATGGCAGACGTCGTAGATCACGTCAAGTCGAACATCGTCACTGAAAATACGGGTGAACGCACCTCGCAAGAAGTGCAAAATGCCCTGGCGGTTAGCCCAGGCAAAGTTGGCGGCCCCGGCCATTGCTCCTAGATAAGACTGGCCCTCAGCGGACTGAATGGGGGCGCAGGCAAGTTGACGGTCGGGTAGAGTAATGCCGTACTTAGGGATTACCTGATTCATGAGAGCAACATAATCGGTGCAGACCTGGTGCCCGAGCCCGCGTGATCCAGAGTGAATCAGAACCACTACTTGATCCTTCTCGATCCCCATGGCGTCTGCGGCTACACGGTCATGTATGCGATCAACGTACTGCACTTCGAGAAAGTGATTGCCGCTTCCGAGCGTGCCCAGCTGTGGAGTTCCTCGCTCCTTTGCCCGGTCTGAAACTTTGTTAGGTAAGGCGTCGGCCATGGCGCCCCCGGCTTCAGCGAGCTCAGTGTCAGTTGGTTCGCCGTAGCCATGCTTCACCATCCAGCCGGCTCCTTGAGTAAGCACGTCGTTGATCTCGCCAGACTTGACCTTGACTCGCCCAGCCGTCCCGGAGCCACACGGGACATCGCGAAATATCTGGTCAACCAACTGCTTCAATCGCCCCTTCACGTCGGCGCGACTAAGCGTGCTACGCACTAACCGGACGCCACAATTAATGTCGAAGCCAACACCGCCCGGCGAAACCACTCCCTCCTCGATGTCAATGGCGGCAACTCCTCCAATTGGGAAGCCGTAGCCTTGATGCATGTCGGGCATCGCCAAGCTCGACCCTACAATGCCAGGTAGCGTTGCGACATTCATCGCCTGAACCAGTGACTGGTCCTTCTGAATCTGCTCGAGGAGCTTCCGGCTGGAGTAAACAAGCACATCCGTGCGCATTCCAGAGGCTTCATTCCGTGCGATCCGGTATCGATACTGATCCACAGGCTCTAAAACAATTTCAGACATCTACGTAGACCTCCGCCGTCCAAGCTTCTCCCCCGTGAGACACCTTCAGTTGGTGATAGGTGACTGCTTTTACCGAGAGCCGAACGGCATGTTGCACCGGATCACGAAGCTGCCCCGAGGCCGTACAGGTCAATTGGAACTGCGCCGGAAACGAAAGGGCAAAAGTACTGAAAACGGCACGCTTGCTGTCGACATAATAAAGAACCTCATTCAGCCAATTAACAAGTAGCGACTCAATGTCGCTGCCCTCGGCCATTACCTGCCATTGCTGCTCTTCTCGGACGTCCGATGGGTCAAGAATGATGGAGACAAGGGCGTGAGCGCAATTGGCAAACAGATCTTCCAGAGTACGGCCATGAGCTCGAAAGCCAATGTCGGCTGGGTGTTCTAAAAGTTCAAAAATCATGGCGCTGGTGGATTGGAACGTATTCGACGGGTCGATGTGCGCCGGCGAAATTACCCATCGCCCTCGTCTATGGAAGAGTCCGCTTCCTTCTGACGCCGTCGTGCGGCCGAGGTGCGGTAGCCGGCACCCGCCTTCCATCTTGTCAGCCCGCTAGGAACAACTC
>CALMAV010000064.1:0-2588 GCA_937859895.1 uncultured Bryobacterales bacterium
CGGCCACGGGATGACGATGAAATACACACTCGAAAATCGCGATGGCAAGTGGGCGGTAGTGAAGCTGGATTCGCCGGTGGCTAACCCAATGGCGCAGGCACCAGGAAGCACCGATACGCTGCCCCCGGGACATCCGTCCGTAGCTCCCGGAGCTGGCGGACCTGGTCGATGAAAACTGTCGCTGTTCTGGGCGGCGGTCCCGCTGGGGCCACTGCAGCCGAACGTCTCGCACGGGCCGGGCTGCGTACCATCATCCTCGACGAAAAGCTCGCGTGGGAGAAGCCCTGTGGCGGCGGTATTACTTACAAGGCGTACTCGCAATATCCGTACCTGATCGACAACGAAACGCCTAAGAAGCTTGTTACCGATACACTGCTTGCGGCACCCCGATCCGGCGCGTACAAGATGTCGCTCTCGCGCCCGCTGGTCATCTACTCGCGCATGGACCTGAATGGCATGCTCCTGCGGCGTGCCGAATTAGCGGGTGCCGAGATTGAAAAGACTCGCGTCATGGGGCTCGATCGTACCGGGTCCGGCTGGACCATTCGCACCCGCTCCGGCCGTATTGAAGCCGATGCCTGCGTCATTGCCACTGGTGCCCGCAACCCCCTTCGCGATGTCGGTACGCAATACACCGCGCAGGACACCATGTATGCGCTCGGCTATTGGGTGCCGCTTGAGCAGCCGCATATCGATATTCAATTCCTGCCGAATCTGGAAGGCTACATCTGGGTGTTTCCACGCGCCGGCCACCTCTCGGTTGGCATCTGCGGCAAGAGCGAATCGGCCCAGTGTCTGCGCGCACGTCTTGAACGTTACACGCAAAGACGCCAAATTCTATGGGCACATGCTTCCCGCCCTGGAGTCCCGTGGCTGGCGCAATAATCGGCTTGCCGGCGATGGCTGGATTGCGGTTGGCGATGCCGGCGGTCTGGTCGATCCCATCACAGGCGAGGGTCTCTACTACGCCATCCGTTCTGGCGATTTAGCTAGTCAAGTGCTCCTCGACAACATCGAGCCTGAGAAGAAAGCCGACGCTTATCGTAAGATCATCGCCGGTGACTTCGGTACTGACCTCACCTATGGCGCAGGCTTAGCCAAACGTCTTTTCTGTGGCGCTATCTGCTTTGGTGCCGTGCCCACCCGCATGATCGACTTCATGAAGCGCAGTCCTAAATTCTGCGAGATCATCCAGGATTTATTCTCCGGCACGCAGCCCTATCTCGACCTAAAAGTTCGCCTTCTTCGTAACGTTAATACCACTCTGCACGAAATCTTCATGAGCTTCCTATTTCGAAAGTTGATTCTCGGCCAAACCAGAGTATGAAAACCACGCTATCCGAAGGACTGCTTGAGCGTGCACAGGTAAGCATCCCAGGTGGAGTCAATTCGCCAGTGCGGGCATTTAAAGCAGTTGGCGGTGTGCCACGCTTCATCCAGCGCGGCGAAGGCTCACACTTCTTCGACGTCGATGATAACGACTACATCGACTACATTGGCTCCTGGGGTCCGCTGATTCTGGGACACAAACCGAAGCCAGTCATCGATGCCATACAAGCGGTTCTCGAAATGGGTACCAGCTTCGGCGCACCCACTGGCCGCGAGGTGGAGCTAGCCGAACTGATTATCGACGCTGTCCCTTCAGTAGAAATGGTGCGCTTGGTGAACTCCGGCACTGAAGCCTGCATGAGTGCTATTCGTCTCGCTCGCGGCTACACCGGCCGGGAGCTCACTGTTAAGTTTGAAGGCTGCTACCACGGGCACGTAGATTCCCTACTGGTGAAAGCCGGGTCTGGAGTAGCAACTCTCAGTCTGCCCGATACGGCAGGCGTCCCCCGAGCCTTCTCAGAAACCACCATTGCTATCCCTTTCAATGACCTGGAAGCTGCCGAAGCTGTTTTTCAGGCGCAAGGTGACCGCATTGCTTCGGTGATTGTCGAACCAGTGGCGGGCAACATGGGGTGCATCCCGCCCGAGCCTGGATTCCTCGAAGGGCTGCGCAGATTAACCCTTCAATACGGCGCCCTCCTGATCTTCGACGAAGTCATGACCGGCTTTCGCTTGAGCCGCGGAGGAGCGCAAAAGCTGTATGGCATCACCCCTGACCTGACGACGCTGGGCAAGATTCTGGGCGGCGGTTTACCCATCGCTGCCTATGGCGGACGCGCGGATATCATGCGTAAAGTAGCGCCCTCAGGTCCGGTCTACCAGGCCGGTACGTTGTCCGGTAACCCGGTAGCCGTTAGCGCCGGCATTGCGGTGCTCACCTACCTGGAACAGCATCCCGAAACGTACGACATCCTAGAGCAATCTACCGCGCAACTGACCGCCAATGTGCCTGGGGGGATCACGGTCAACCGAGTCGGCTCCATGTTCACCTTCTTCTTCCACGAGGGCCCGGTGCGCAACTACGAAGACGCAAAGCAATGCGACCTGACCGCCTTCGCTGAGTTTTTCCATCATCTTCTGGACAACGGCATCTACTTCCCGCCCTCGCAGTTCGAAGCAGGTTTCGTCTCATGCGTCCACACTCCTGCCGATATCGCCAAATCGACCGCGGCCATCGCCGAATTCGCCAAAGCTCTGGT
>CALMAV010000064.1:2598-5642 GCA_937859895.1 uncultured Bryobacterales bacterium
ACCGGCGCCGCCAAGCGTATAGGCCGAGCCATCGCCATTCACCTCTCCCAACGCGGCTTCCAGGTTGCTATCCACTATGGGCAATCGAAGTCTGAAGCCGAAAGGGTCTCGGGCGAGTGTAATGGCGCTCCCATTTTTCAAGCCGATTTAGCAGACGTCAGCCAAATCCGTCAGTTGTTCGCGCAAGTACGAAACGAGTTTGGCCCACTCAATTGCCTGGTCAACAACGCCGCCCGCTTCACCCGCTTCGATCCACTTACTATCACCGAAGCAGATTGGGACTTCATCCACAACGTGAACCTGAAAGGCACCTTCTTCTGCTGCCAGGAAGGTGCCCGCCAAATGCTGGAGCAGGGAACCGGTCGTATCGTAAACATCAGCTCTCTAGGTGGAATCCGCCCCTGGGCCGACCACGTCCACTACTGCGCCTCAAAGGCCGGAGTCATCATGATGACCAAAGCCCTCTCAAAAGCTCTGGCCCCCAAGATCACAGTAAACTCCGTCGCCCCTGGCGTTATCGCCTTCAACGACGTCGACGACCGCACACAAAAGATGATCGACGCCACACCAATGAAGCGGTCCGGCAACGCCGACGAAATAGCCGAAGCCGTCCACTTCTTCCTCACCGCCCCAGACTTCATCACCGGCCAGATCCTCGCAGTAGACGGCGGCCTAAACGACCGCTGATCATTGCTCGAAAGCACTGTCGGAGACACCCCGGCCTTACCATCCGTAGCGTGTTCCCAGGCAGGCAGCCCTCACCGGTAAATCTTCAATACCCCAACCGACATACTCACCGATGTCGTCCTCCGTGTAACTAGCAACTCACGCCGAAGGATAAAGTAAGCTACTAGTCGCTTTGTTCAGATTGCCCGTTATCTCTATCCTGCTTTGCTACTGCCTCGCGCAAGCCGCTACTCCAGTCGCTTCGCTGAATTTCAAAGGTGGCGAGCAAGGGCGTATCTTGATCGAAGTAAAAATCAACGATGGAGGCCCGTTTCCGTTCCTTTTCGACACCGGCTCCATCAACATCATTTCCGTAGATCTTGCAAACCAGCTTGGAGCAAAGATAACCGGAAAGCGCACAGTAGCCGCATTCGGAGGATCAGTCGAGACTGGTTCAGCCATCCTCGACTCCATCAAGCTCGGAGAACTAAGCATGGGCCGCACGGAAATAGTCGCGATCCGCGGCGGACCTTTCACCCAAGGTGAGCTAATGGGCATGTTGGGCTGGGAATTCCTATCCAAGCTGGTAGTCGAGAGCGACTACGAACGCGGCAAGCTGAACTTCTACGACCCGCAGACGTACGTATACACCGGACACGGCGTTCGGGTCCCGATAACACTGGGAGGGATTAATATGCTGAACATTCCCGGCACGGTATTTGGATCCACCGCAGCCCTCCAACTCGATACCGGCTCGGAAGCGCCACTAAT
This sequence comes from uncultured Bryobacterales bacterium, assembly GCA_937859895.1. GTDB lineage: Bacteria > Acidobacteriota > Terriglobia > Bryobacterales > Bryobacteraceae > Bog-105. The sequence goes on from CALMAV010000064.1 coordinate 4,036, forward strand.
CCTCTTCCCGAAGTTTGTAGCCTCGCATCACCTGCAATCTAAACTGCAGGCGATAACCGGATACGGCTATGGTGGCCTTACTCGAGCGATGGTAACCCGCGCTCCAGCCATGACGGTAGGCAGCTATGCGATCAAATCTCCGATCGTCCATCTGTCGCTGGATGCAGGCGGCATTGAATCGGGAGCTTCCGACGGCAGCATAGGAGGTCCACTTCTGCGCCAATTTACCTGCGTGTTCGATGTTCCACACAATTCGTTTTACCTGGAGCCAAATAGATGGTTTGGCAAAGAGGAACTGACAGACCGATCAGGGTTAGTTTTGGACACACGCGGCGACTCGGCTAAAGTGCTGTTTGTCTATCCTGGCTCCCCTGCTGCCAAAAGCAAAAATCATGGGAGGCGATGAGTTGAGCGACGAAAATGGACACTCATTCACTGCCGACAGCTGGCATGATCTAACGGACCGCGCAAAAGGTACGGTAGTATCTGTCACTGTGAAGCACGAAGGACATCTTCGCAAGGCAAGCCTCACTCTGTCTGACTATCTTTAACCGTGCTCCCGTAAACTCTCTCAGAGATACCCGTCCTCCCGCCTACGGACTCACAACCGGAAAAGAACCCAAAATAACTGCTTTCGCCGGAACTCATCGGCACAGTCATTCTCCGTATCGTTTACAAAAAAACTGGTCCTATTTAAGTCGACGGCTTAAACAATGGTCAGACGCCTCTCGAAGCTCAGGAGGCAACACGGGCAGAAATACAACGAGACAAATTCGGCAAATTCGGAACTCCTTATCCAGAAAATAGCGGCATTCGTTTCGGCCCGCACTGAGGGATGAGAGTGAACAGGAGATTTAACTTTTCGATTCTTGCGGCGCAGAGAGTACTTGCCGTGACCGTGTCTCTGGTGGGTCCTTGGGCTTGCGGAGCAGGCGCGCCTGAGGCTGACAATTACGCCCCTTACACCAAGACGGACCGCGCAGAGCTGATGAAGAAATATCAGCGGCCGCCAAAGCTAGATTTTCCGGTAAATAATCAGTACACCGATGAGCGCGAGCTCCTAGGACGGACGCTGTTCTTTGATCCGCGTCTCTCCGGCTCTAAATTTATATCGTGCGCGACGTGTCACAATCCCGGCTTCGCCTGGGGCGACGGTCTCCCCAAGGGTATCGGGCACGGTATGAAGTCTCTCGGGCGTCATACGCCAACAATCCTGAACTCCGCCTATAGCGACTTATTGTTCTGGGATGGCCGAGCCGACTCGCTGGAAGCACAAGCGCTGGGGCCGATCAAGTCGCCCAATGAAATGAATATGCCGAAGCAAATTGCAGAGCGCATATCCTCTATCGCGCAGTATCGGCCCTTGTTTGCGAAGGCTTATCCCGGCGAACCAATCTCAGAGGAGACGCTAGCCAAGGCAATCGCAACCTTCGAAAGAACGGTGGTCTCTGGGCCAGCCCCCTTTGATCGCTGGATTAGCGGCGACGAGCACGCGATCTCCCAGCAGGCCAAACTCGGTTTCGATCTGTTCAATGGCAAAGCCGGGTGCGCCCAGTGCCATTCAGGCTGGAACTTTAGCGACTCCGGATTTCACGATATTGGCGTAA
>CALMAV010000064.1:5652-9153 GCA_937859895.1 uncultured Bryobacterales bacterium
CCCTCGGCCGGGGCGCTCTGCTGAAACTGGAAGCCATGCAGCACGCCTTTAAGACACCGACGCTGCGCAATGCAGCGCTTCGAGCGCCCTATCTGCACGACGGTTCCGAGCAGAGCCTGGAAGACATTGTGGAATTCTATAATGCCGGCGGACGTAACCAGCGTGCCAGTCTCGCCCCTGAAATTCGTCCGCTTCACCTTACGGTGAGTGAAAAAGCTTCCCTTGTCGAATTCTTAACTACCCTGACAGGCAGTGAGAAGCCCATCGTTGTTCCCCCACTACCCAGGTAAGAGGATTGTATGCCAGAAAAGTTGATAAGGGCTTGTTGCATAGCTGTTGCAATAAGCGGATCGCTGAGCTTCGCTGCGGATCACCAGATCGTTCAAAAAGACCGGAGCTTCTCACAGTCCGAGATCACGATTAAACCAGGCGATAAGATCACCTTTCAAAACTCGGATGACGTGACTCATAATGTGTTCTCGCTCACGCCCGGAATGGAGTTCGATCTACGCAGACAAGCTCCCGGCGCATCCTCCACAGTGCCCTTTGACAAGGAAGGAACCGCAGAAGTTCGTTGCTCCATTCATCCCAAGATGAAGGTCTTGGTTACCGTCAAGAAGTAAAGGCCCCGGATAATGAAGCGTTTGACCCTTGCGCAGCGGATGTATCTCACGCTGGTACCGCTGGCCTGTATGGGGCTCATCATATCGGTAATCACAGCAAGGAGCCTGCGTGACAATGCCACGCCGCTGATTCGAGCGCAGAAACTCAAAGAGCTCGCGCTTACTTCGCTGTCTCTCCTAATCACTCAGGACGATGCGACTAAGACGATGATGCTGGACCCTGACAATCCAACATCCAACATGCGCAAGATCAAGGCCTACGACGAAAACCAGAAGGTCATCCAGAACATTAAGGCACTGAGTCAATCACGCGAAGTACGGAACACGATAGACCAGATGAGTGAACTGGATGCCAAAGTTCTGCGCGATATTGACACCAGTGTTCTTGAGGCTATGGGCGATGGTAAAACCGATAAAGCGCGGCAGCTCTACTTTGGAACCTACGAAGTGCAAAGGGCGAAGTACGAAGCCTACATCCATCGGTTGGTCGAGATTTCCGAAGGGGAAGCGAAGACGGCTACGGCTCACTTGAAAAGCAGCAATGCCATCTCGCTCCGGAACATCCTGGGATCGTTGCTGGCGGGCCTCCTCATCGTCACCGCTTGTCTGGCATACTTCGCGAAAGCCATAACCAAGCGCATGTATTCTGTAGTCTCACGGCTGAACCAGGAACACATGGCGGCTCAGGACTCAACCGCACTGATTACCAAGGCGAGCCGTTCGCTTTCTGAAGGCGTGTCTTCAACGTCGACAGCTATTCAGCAGATTGACAGTTCCGTCCTTACGTTTGCCTTCCGCCTGAAAAAGAACGATGATCACGCCATAGCAGCGCGAGCGTCTTCGGCAAAAGCGGTTCAGAATGCGGACCACGCTTCGGAGGCGATCAGCCGTCTGGTGGAAGCAACCAGAGAAGCGCAGAGATCAAGCGATGAAGTTCTCAGCATTATCAAGGTTATGAATGAAATCTCCTTCAAGACGAACCTTCTGGCGCTGAATGCTTCGATTGAAGCTGCGCGCGCCGGAGTGGCAGGCGCAGGCTTTGCCGTGGTTGCTGACGAAGTTCGAAATCTTGCCAGGAGCAGTGCTGATGCGGCGCAGCAGACTGCCGATCTGGTGCAAGCTTCCGTACAAAAGACCAAACAGGGACACCAGATTAGCGAATATGCAGCACAGGCGTTAGCCGATACCATCTCAGAAGCGCATCTGATTCATGGGGTCATCGACGAGATTGCCTCAAACTCGCGTCTTCAGAACGAGAATATCAAGGAGATTACCGATTCGCTGACTTACATCGGGAGCATCGGCCAGAAGAGTGCCCACGAAGCGGAAAAAACTCACCAGGTAGCAGAAACCTTGCGCAACCGCTCCCATACGGTAGAAGAGATAGTAGAAGAGCTGGTTGCCTTGGTGGGCACAAGCGCGTAAGAGGCTGGATGCTACCTCACCCGCATTTGACGGCCATCGCCGGAACGGCCGCGCTGTTATGCGTGCTCACCGTCAGGGTTCCTTCAAATCCAAAAACTTTAGAATCCCAGAGCATGTTTTCGCAGACTACAGTTCCTGGGCCGGTAGCCTACTCGCTCAGGAAAGCCTGCTCCAACTGTCACTCTAACGAAACTGTATGGCCGTGGTACGTCCACATGCCGGTTGTTTCGCTGCTGCTGACTCAGGATGTAAAGCACGCACGCGAAAACCTCAACTTCTCCGATTGGCCAAGCGTGCAAAAACAGGGCGCTGAACACACAGCAGCCAGCTTCAGCGGTATTTGTGAAAACCTGCTCTCAGGAGCAATGCCGAAAAACAGGTACATTTGGTTACATCCGGAGGCGAAGCTCTCAAACAGCGAAGTCGCTCAGATCTGCTCCTGGTCGAACAAACAGCAGATGGAGTTGCTGCAACACTCCGCCGCACTGCCGGGATCTTTACCCGGAAGCCGGTGACCCACATTGCGCTGGTCTCCTGCCTACGCTTCAAACTCGTTGGCCCCCAAACATATCTCCGAAACTTATGTTCCCAACCATAACGAAATTTCTAACTCCTGAAATTTCCGTGCTTTACATCTGATTATTTGCCGATGCCGTTCCGTTCCTTTGCTACATCTCGCACCATGAACAGAGACACCTCCGCCGCTCGACTCGCAGCCAACCGAACTAACTCGCAGTCTTCAACTGGCCCCAGAACAGACGCCGGAAAAGCCGCCTCCAGCCGGAACAGCCGGAGCCACGGTCTGACGGGCAAAAACTTCGTGGTCCTTGCCTGGGAATCACAGGAAGACTATGACCAGCTCCTGGCCGACCTTCACGCCGAGCACAAACCTTCAACGCCCACCGAACACATGCTGGTCGATTCGCTCGCTCAACATCGCTGGCTATCCGACCGCGCAACGGCTCTGCAAGACCTCTGTTTTAGCGACACGCGCCCGGGCGAGTGCGCCGACCACTTGCTCTCGGTTTACCTCCGCTATCAGTCGCATCACGAACGAGCCTTTCATAAGTGCCTGAATCAGCTGCTTGCACTACGCCGTGAGCGCCAGAAGGAGCACCATGGCTTCGTTTCGCAAACAATGCGTATCGCCAACACTCATCGCAACGACGATCGCCACTTTTTGCAACTCGAACTGCTCCAGATCAAAGTAGAAAAGGCGAAACGGTCCCTGCAATCGACCCCGGCTGTAGTCAATCAGCCAGCCTCAGCCGCCTTCGAAGCCGCTTGACTCTGAGTCAGCTAAGTTCTCGTAAGCGACAACCCACCCCGGGGACACCCCGGCCTAAGGTATACGGACTTACAAACGGGAAAGCCATTCGTAGGCGTGCCCCCAAACAAAAAACGTTCACCGGAAGCCATTCAGACCCTCGTTTGCTAATCCGACAATGAACTA
>CALMAV010000065.1:0-270 GCA_937859895.1 uncultured Bryobacterales bacterium
TCCACTATTGGGAGCGGCGCCAGTGGACTGACTTGGTACCAACCGGTCTGGATGACGGGCAACTTACTCTCTTATCCGGCTAACCAGAAGCAACTTCAGCGTGATGTCTACGGTACTGACGCCGATACCTTCTACTTGCTCACAAGCGCTACCAGTTGGACCACCGATTCGGGCGCGAGTACGGAGACAAACACCTTTACCAGCGGCGGCACTAGCGGAACGACAGTCCAGCTGAACGGCAATTTTTCATTCGAAGCCGACGCGTCCTTC
>CALMAV010000065.1:280-3165 GCA_937859895.1 uncultured Bryobacterales bacterium
GCGGGAGCGCCGGTTTTAGCAATCTTACTGATACATCGAAAACGCTCACTCAAGCAAAGGGCATGAGCTTTAGCCGCACCGGATCCTTCCTCCAGAACAAGAGCTATGACTCGAGCAGCTACCGCTACGAGTTCACTCCGCTCATTTTTGGCCAGAAACAAAAGGCTACCTACGTCGATCCCAAAGCCCCGGTCAACATCAATGGACCTTCACCGGCTGCACCGGACCTTACCGCGTGGGGTCCGTTTCGTTCCGCTTACACTGTCAATCCCACCGGCTCGCTCTGGTTCGAGTGGTACAAGAATGGCATCGATATTGGCTTAAATCACCCGCAACGTTGGGTCGTGCAGCCGTCTTCCATCAACTCTCCGAACACCTGCCTGGTGCCGATGGCGAGCTACTCACAATTCGACTGTGCCTCGCTGGCTAACAAGACACCTTCCAATCCATTCACGGATAGCTTTCGAACCCTGCGTGGCTTCTTCGTGCAAGGACCTCAAGGCGCGGGACCGCAACTAGGGCAGATCAACACCGGCGACTCCGTCACTCTGGGAGTGCGAGTCTACAATTTTAGCTTGGCTCACATGCCTGGTGGATCTGTCGTCAAGGTGCGTTTCTTTGCGCGCCCCTTCGGCAGCGATGAGCAGCCCAGCGGCGCTAGCCGATTGATTGACGAGGTAACTGCATCCCAGGTGCCGCCGTTCGACCCGAACGCTGACGACCCGAACTGGATCCTGGTGCAGACATCGAAATTTGACTCGACGAAATTCCCGAACCAGGAAGTCGCGTTTTGGGTTGTGGTCTGGGCCGAGGACGGCAACGGCAACTTGCTGAAAGATCTTAGCGGTCATGGCCTGACTTCCATTCCACCCGCAGGTGCCGAATACGATGCCGCTAGCACTTACGAAGAAACCTACGGTAATAACATTGGCTTCTTTCCGCAACTGATCTCGGTTGTAGACACTGCCACGTTCGGAGCTGTTCCGGGAGGCACCACGACGGCCGAAGTCGTCTCAACCGGGTCCGATCGAAATACAGTGCCGCAGGGCCAGCCGGTGATCCTTGCAGCCCATATTCAGATTGGAGGAGCAGACTTACCTTCAGGACTGGATGTGAACTTCTATGACGGCGACCCGGCACAAGGCGGCCATCTGATCGCGCAGCGCTACCGGTCTTATCTGCGAGCCAACCAAATTTACACCTTCCAGGCTACCTTTCGCTCAGGCATGTCGGGTCAGCACTACATCTACGTCACGTTAGGTAAAGGGACCAAGCTGCAGCACACGGTACGTATGCGGCCGATTGTTGTACTGGGCGACGTCTGGCTGCATAGTCTTCTTACTGACAATCCAGAAACCGGCAGCTCAGTACAAAGAAAGAAGTAAGACCAAAGGAACTACTACTAATGATCTTTTCGCGCAATTCCGCACTCTTCCTGGCGCCTCTTGCGCTCCTGCTTTTCGTCCCTTCGATCGCGAAGCCGGATGTCATCTTCGATTTCGAGTCTGACCCGTCCAATCTGACCACGCCTTTCAGCAACACCGTCAATGGGCGCTCTGCCACATTCACCGGCAATGCCTCGGTCTGCGACTCAGGCGGGATCTTCCAGTCTCTGTCCGGTAATGTTCTGATTCAAGGCTTTTGCGGTCCCTCCACCGAAACTGGGCCGATCTCTCTGTCGTTCTCGTCAAATCTCACAAACGTCGTACTTACCTTCGCCACGCCCGCGAGCATGGGAACGTTGACATTGGCGGCGTTTGAGGACGGAACGGCCGCAGGCTCTATGCAGTTCGCCTCTACGTTGCCTAACGGAAGATCGAATGGTGAAGGATCAGCCAACTTTTCGGGCATGTTCAATCGGTTAACTTTGAGCAGCACGAGCCCGCTTGCTCTTGACAACATCAAAATCACGTCCGCTCCAGTCCCAGAGCCAGCCTCGCTTGGCACCGCTGTTCTTGGCAGTATTGGGCTTCTTGCGGCTCTCGCGCGTAGACACAAGCGCTAAAACGGCAAGACCCGGGGGCAAATGAGCGAATGAAGCACAGAAGATAAGAGCTGATGGTCGGCTGTTTGGAGGCAATCGCCGCCGAAGTAACGGCCCTACTACATCTCAACCAATTTGTAGTTGGGAGCGCACACCACAGACGAGGCAAAGGTTTTTGGCTTTGCTTGGCTTTTGGGTATGAGCCATTGACGAGGTCGTGTGGCCGTCTGCACCTCTCACGATAGAGTGCAAAGCTCATCAACTTTCTACGACAACGCGAACTGAGCTCCAAGATCCAAGCCATCCCAGTGTTAACGCGTCCTACAGATCGCGCCTAGTCGCCAAGGGACGGGTAATCCGCCCCTTGCCTCACGGTTCAATGCCGATTTTGTCGTTCACGGCGCATCGGAGCTTCTGCTTGCAGCCAAGGTAAACTTCCGTCGTTTGGATGGATATATGACCGAGTAGAAACTGGATCTGGTCAAGCTCGCCTCCGGCAAGATGGCAGAGACGCGCACATGTGCGTCGTAGATCGTGGGGCGCTAGCTTATCGATTCCGGCGGCCTCGGCCGCACGCTTGACGACTTCCCAAAGCACCTTCGGCGTCAAGCCGTGGCCCCAAATCTGTCCCGACTTGTTAATTGCTCTGAAGAGACAGCCGTCCTTAATTCCACTTGCTTCCGTCCAGCGATCAATCGCCTCCTTTACCCAGAGTGGAATTTGCACTGTTCGAATATGCCCGGCTTTTCCATAAAGGTCGGCAATCACCCAGTGTTCCTCTCGGAGCTGAATGGACGCGACCGAGAGAGCGAGGAGTTCGCCACGTCTCAATCCACATCCAATCAGAAAAGCGAGGATGGCATAGTTCCGTTTGCTCCTGAGATTATCGCCCTGTGAACTC
>CALMAV010000066.1 GCA_937859895.1 uncultured Bryobacterales bacterium
AATCTGTGCCATGCCGAGAGCGCGTGATGGAGCACCGCCCGTGCGGCCATACAGAGTCTTTTCTCCAACGTCGTATGCCAGCTGTGACATCTGGTTGACCGTAACTGGAAAGCCCCAGGAGGAGACGGTCTGGACCACGGCAGCCGGAGCCGTGCCGACGATACCCGGTGCTGAGTTGACCGCAAAGAAAACGCCCGGTTGAAGTGAGGCCGCGGCTACTATCGCCATGATGGCGACGAACCCTTCCAGCAGCATGGCGCCGTAACCGATAGGGCAAGCGTGTGATTCTTGGGCAAGCAGTTTAGGCGTGGTTCCGGAAGAGATAAGCGAGTGGAATCCGGAGATAGCTCCGCAGGCGATTGTGATGAAGCAGAATGGAAAGACTTTGCCGGCGAAGATGGGTCCAGTCCCATCGACGAACTGAGTTACCGGCGGTAGAGCCAGGGTTGGATGGTTCAGCAAGATTCCCGCAGCGAGCAGAAACATAACGCCGAGCTTGACGAAAGTGCTGAGGTAGTCGCGCGGAGCAAGAAGAAACCATACGGGCAGGGCACTGGCAAGGAAGCCATAGATCACCAGTGCAATCGATAGAGCGACGCCGCTCAATGTGAACCAGCGTGCCATGACCGGGGAAGCCGCAACGGCACTGCCGCCATAGATACTCAGCAGTACCAGGCCGAAGCCGATCAGAGAACACTCGAGAACTTTGCCCGGCCTTAAAAAGCGCAGGTAAAGGCCCATGAAGATGGCAACCGGCATGGTCATCGCGATGGTAAAGGTACCCCAGGGACTGCCTTTCAATGCGTTCACCACAACCAGCGCTATTACCGCCAGCAGCACAATCATGATCAGCAACACCGTAATTAGCGAAACGAACCCAGCGACCTTGCCGATCTCGTCACGCGCGATCTGGCCGAGCGTTTTGCCATCGCGCCTGACTGAGCAGAACAAGATCACGAAATCCTGAACAGCCCCGGCCAGCACCGCACCGACAAGGATCCACAGCACACCGGGAAGGTAGCCAAATTGCGCCGCAAGCGTTGGACCTACCAGCGGACCTGGGCCGGCGATGGCGGCAAAGTGGTGTCCCAGCAAAATCCATTTGTTGGTGGGCTCGAAGTCCTGGCCATCCTGAAAGCGCTCAGCAGGTGTAGCGCGGCGATCATCTAGTCGCAGGACGCGAAAAGCAATGAACCTGCCATAAAAGCGAAAGCCTAGCAGGAAGATAGATACCGCAGCCGTGATCAGCCAGAGGCTGTTAACCGGTTCCTCGCCGCTGGTTGTGAGTACGGCCAGAGCAACCGCGGCAAGGATGGAGAGAACAACCCAGCCAACCCGGGCGCTGATGCGGCGAAGCATATATTGAGTTCCAAGATACAGCGCGCGAAGCCGCAGGTCTATGAGCGAATCTGTGTGCGCCAGGTATCCGCGAAGCTGCCAATCGCTTCCGGCATCTTGCGGCGGAAGGCCATGCGCAGAACTTCCAGAGCAGCCCAGATGAAAAGTACGTGAATAGTTGTACGTGAATAGTGACAGACGGAGTGAATACCTGAGGAGATTAGACCCCGGCCTAGGTGGCCTATGAGTTACACCAGGCTGCGAACGCTACGGCCTTATGTGCCGACCTTCTGCTATAGCTTCAGCCGGCGATGCTGAAAGCGCTTCGATTTCTATCTGGTTCCAAGCGACCGAAGCATAGGCCATGGGCTATACAGCTCAGGTATTCACTCCGTCTGTCCCCCTCGACCCCCCACCGTGAGTTGAGTACGGCGAGAGCAAGCGCGGCAAGGACGGAGAGAACAGCCCAGCCAACCCGGGCGCTGATGCGGCGAAGCATATATTGAGTTCCAAGATACAGCGCGCGAAGCCGCAGGTCTATGAGCGAATCTGTGTGCGCCAGGTATCCGCGAAGCTGCCAATCGCTTCCGGCATCTTGCGGCGGAAGGCCATGCGCAGAACTTCCAGCGCAGCCCAAAGGAGGAAAGCAACGGTGATGAACATTCTTGATGCCTCTCCGCCAACCGTGCTTCCCAAGACAAACTGAGACGCAAAAAGCACGAACATCGCAGCCGCCTCCCACCAGTCAAATCGCATGTTGACCAGGATCATCAAAGCTACAACGCTCTGGCTAATGGTGAGAAGCAGTTCGGACGATTGCTCCCGATCCAAGTGGAGCGCGGTAACAGAGCCGTGACTCAAAGAAAGCACAATGGGCAGCATCGCAATCAGCAGCGTCCATTGGTTGATGTTGCTGGACGCAATGTTCATCAGTGCCACAGAGGCCTTGGATTCCTGCCGGGCGAAGTAGAAAGTAGAAAGTAACTCAGGAAACTCAGAGATCACCGGCGCCAGCCATTGGATAACGATGAAGCTCGGAATACCAATGGCGGTAGCCAGGGCTATCAGGCTGCCGAGAAACGGTTCAGCCGTGAAATAGATAATCGCGCCACCAATGCTGAACAGGCCGAAAATTGCAACAGTGCGATAGAGGGGCCGCGCAGTCACTATCTTTTTTGGAATAAGCTCGAGGTCTTCCATTCCCTCGTGCTGCTCCGGCGCGAGTCGCGACAAGATTGCCAGATAAGCCGCATAAAGCCCAACGAGCACTACCGCGTCGTACAGTTCCAGACGGCTCTTCCACCAAATGAAAGTTACGTAAAGCAGAGGCAGGGCCAAGCCGATAACCTCAACGCTGTGATGATGATCCAAGTCGATGGCCCGCAGCGGTTCCTTTGTACGCTTGCGATGGACGATGCTCGCTGTTAAATAGATTGCAGGCCAGGCAAGACCAGTGAGAAGTCGTAGCGCACCAGTCAGGTTGGCCAGCAGCAGACTGGTTTGCTGCTTCCAGGCGAGTACTGCTTCAACGGCGAACTCCGGCAGTGTCTGCATGAGCGCCAAAATGGCGAGTGCAAAACCTTGCGCGACAAAAAATTGGGCCGATTCAGCGCCCCAAGTAATCAGCATCGAAGCGGTCAGGATGCAGAGAGTGGTCCAAACCGTTCCGATCGCACTGGTATGGGCAACCGGCACGGCAGCAAGCAGAAGGCAGCCGGCTATAACGGGTTTATTCGTTGGAGGTCGGTGATCAGGCAAAGGATAATTCAGCATCGAGCTGATCGCCCCGTTTTTGCAGGATTGAGTGTTTTTCAAAGGCTGAGGATTTGGCTGAAAAGTCCACGCGGTAGTGACCACCCCGGCTCTCCTCGCGAGCAAGTGCGGCTTGGGCGATTAACAGGGCAACGTCCCGCATGTTTCGCCGTTCATAGTCGGCGCGTGAAGCATCGCTCATGGGCAGTAACATCTGGTCCTGTAACTTGCGGTAAGCTGCTTTCAACTCCGGGCCGGAGCGCAAGATGCCACAGGAGTTCCAGCTCAGCGTGCGTAAATCTCGCTCAGGCATAGGAGGAAACAGCGAGGTTGAAACTTCCGGATTTCGGGACGGCAGAGGCCCGGACGCCTCCCGCATGGCACGCCCAGCACGCGCGCCGAAAACCAGTGCTTCCAACAACGAGTTGCTGGCTAGTCGAATTGCCCCGTGTACGCCAGTGCAGGCAGCTTCGCCGGCAGCAAACAGCCGTTCCACCGTGCTACGCCCGAAAAGATCTGTTCTAACTCCACCCATTGCGTAGTGGGCTGCCGGACGAACAGGTGCGGCCTGCCTTTCCAGATCAACGCCGTGTCGCAAACAAGTCTGATACACGCGTGGAAATCGCTCGCTTACAAAGCCCGGCGCCATATGCGTCAAGTCGAGAAAGGCGCTGTCGTCGCCGGTAGCGCGCATCTCCATAACGATAGACCGGGACACCACGTCGCGTGGAGCCAGTTCCCCCATAGGGTGGTAGCGGGCCATGAAGCGTTCACCGCTGGCGTTTCGCAGATAAGCACCTTCGCCGCGCAGAGCTTCGCTCAATAGAAATCGTGGTGAATCGGGAATGTAGAGCGCTGTCGGATGAAACTGGATGAATTCGATGTCCGAGATCTCCGCGCCTGCACGAAACGCACAAGCGACGCCATCCCCGGTTGCCACGTCAGGATTGGTAGTGTTTTCAAAGACGCGTCCCAAGCCGCCCGTTGCCAGCAGAACCGCATGAGCGAGCACGTGCACCGTGGTCTTGGTCTCTGCGTCCAGGGCAGTGATGCCGATTGCTTTCCCGTCCTCTACGATCAGATCGGTTACGGCAGAGAAGCTGCGGAAAGTCACGTTCGGCAACGTTCTAACATGCTGGCGGAGAGAACGCACGATCTCGCGCCCAGTCGAGTCCCCATTTGCGTGCAGAACCCGATTGCGTGAGTGGGCGCCCTCGCGCGCAAATAGCAACCCACTTCCGCTCCTGTCGAACGCAGTCCCCCAGCCAATCAACTGCTCGATGGCTGAAGGTCCTTCTTCCACCAACGTCACTACCGCATCAATATTGCAAAGTCCATCTCCAGCGGCGATAGTGTCCTGCTCATGCAACTCCAGCTCATCATCATCACTGAGTGCGACAGCAATACCGCCTTGCGCATACTCAGAAGACGATTCGATCAAGCTGTCTTTCGCAACAACAAGAACCCGGCCGGCGCTTGACAGTGCAATGGCTGCTCGTAAACCTGCAACTCCGGCGCCCACGACAACAAAATCAGTAACTATGTGATGGGAGGAGGCCGTAATGACCACAATGGTACAACGGGTTAAAGATGCCGGTTTTTACGGTCCAGACGCCCGGCTGCGTCTACCCGAACATAGTTAAGCGCGGCATCATCAACGATCTGACACGGTATCTGCCGGAGAAAGCCGGGCAGATTTTTGTGGTTACAACCGAGGATGTCTGGCGCCTGCATGGGGCGTTGTTGCAGACTCACTGGACGAAACCTGAACGCTGGCACGTGCTCTTCTTCCCAGGAAGCGAATCGAACAAGCGGCTTGCCATTGTCGAGGCGCTTGCCGATCAGATGCTTGAGCTCGGGGCGGACCGCACGAGCATGGTGGTCGGTTTCGGTGGTGGAATTGTAACGGATATCAGCGGCTTCCTGGCAGCAATATACATGCGGGGAATTCCGGTGTTGCAGATTCCAACGACGCTGCTCGCCCAGGTGGATGCGGCTACCGGTGGGAAAACCGGCGTCAACCTGCAAGGCGGTAAGAATTTAATCGGGAGCTTTCACCATCCGGTTGCCGTGCTGATCGATCCTAATTTGTTGTCAACCCTGCCCGCACGCGAGGTGCGCGCCGGCTTGTTTGAAGTGTTGAAGTGTGGTGTGATCCGGGACAGAAGCTTGTTCGACGTGCTTTGCAATCACTCGTCGGAGGTTCTGGCTCTCAATCCTGAGTTCCTGGATGGCGCGATCGCAGCCGCTGTGCGAATCAAGTCCGAAGTAGTTTCTGCTGACGAGCGCGAAGGCGATCTTCGACGCATTCTCAATTTTGGTCACACAGTTGGGCACGCGCTGGAAGCCGAAACCGGATACACGCGTTTTCTGCATGGGGAAGCTGTCGGTTGGGGGATGCTCGCTGCAGTAAATCTTGCGGTCATACTGGATCTGCTGGACACTTCAACGGCCCATCGCATTGGGCAAGCCATTCACAGCTATGGACCGCTGCCACCAGCTCATGACTTATCGCCGGATCGCCTGCTCCATCGCTCGCTGAAAGACAAGAAGACACTCGGCGGCAAAGTGCATTTTGTCTTGCCCACCGCTATCGGTAAGGTCGAGATTGTTTCGGGCATAGCTGATGATGTAATTCGTCGAGCGATTGCAGACACCCTTTAATGAAGACTCCTTCCACCCTAGTGGCGGTTCCACAACACGGCACCACTCCGCCCGGCACTGCCAATGAACAGCAGGCTTCCCAGTGGATAGAGCGTATGTTCGGGCAGATTGCGCGACGTTACGACCTGCTCAATCACTTATTGTCCTTCAATATCGACCGGGGCTGGCGGCGCTTTCTTATGAAGCGGCTCTCTCAGACGCTGAGCAATCCCCAAGCCCGTGTACTTGACCTGTGTTGCGGAACCGGAGACGTTCTGCTCGACTTCAAACGCACTGCAAGAGCGCAGATTGTCGGCGCCGATTTCTGCCATCCGATGCTGACCGCTGCTGCGCATAAGGCGAGACGACGAGGTTTTCACGCATTGCTCTTAGAAGCTGACGCAATGCGGATGCCGCTCGCCGACAAAACTTTCGACGCTGTCGCCATCTCTTTCGGCTTCCGAAATCTAGTCAACTACGGCGCCGGCTTGGCAGAACTGCACCGTGTTCTAAAGCCGGGTGGTCGCCTGGCGATCTTGGAGTTTTCCCACCCTAAAAATCCCCTTATGCGACTGACGTACGGCATTTACTCCAAAATCCTGCTGCCTGTCATTGGAACTTTGATATCAGGCTCGCGCGATGCCTATACGTACCTACCGGACTCTATTCGCCGCTTCCCTAAAGGGGAACAACTGCGCGGCATGATGGAGCGCGCTGGCTTCGAGAAGACAGAGGTACACCTGCTGACTGGAGGGGTGGCCGCGCTCCACATCGGCAGTCGTCGCGTGGATAGCTAACGATCTTTATCGAAGAGCCCGATCGATTTCCTCTCGAAGATCCAAGTTCCGCACCAGCCTCGGCAAATAGCGGTAGATAGGTGGACTGTTGCCAGCCGAACTTACGGCAACTGGAGCGAAACTAGTTGAGTCCCGGCGCGTTCACTATCCTCTGTCCCACCCTCAGGCGCGAAATAGCGAGGGTCCAGCAGGCGCTTGGTTTCGATGTTACCCATGGCCCCAATCAAGCTTTCTTTCACTGAATGGCCCTCCCCTTCCATGGTGGACAGAAAACTACGGATAGTATTACGAACCGTGCCGGTCTTCTGCGAACAGCCGCAAGGAATTACTGGTGCGCCCATTGCTGCCGCGAAGGCAGATGTAAGGTCTTCGGTGACGTACACCAGCGGTCGAACTAAGCGGAACTCGCCGGCGCGCGACAGAGTAACTGGCGGCAGCGCGCTCGTGCGCCCGGTGAACATGGCGTTACGCAAAAAAGCTTCGCAGAAATCGTCGGCAGTGTGGCCGAGTGCGACGACATTCGCACCCAACTTCCGCGCAACGCTGTAGACCGCTCGACGCCGGAAGCGACTGCACACATCGCAACCATGATCGGGTTGGTCCTCAATGAGATCGATCGAGGACTGATCCTGCACGTACGTCCAATCAACATTGCGGCTGCGGAGGTATTCGCCTACCGGCTGGATAGGACGCAGGAACTTCCCCTGCTCAATGGTGAAGGCACTTACCCGAAAGTTGATCGGCGCCCGCTTTTGTAGAAGGAGTAGCGCCTCCAGCAGCGTGAGTGAATCTTTGCCACCCGACACCCCAACAGCGACATGATCCCCATCCCGGATCATCTGAAATCGGCTGATCGCTTCCCCCACTTTCCGGAGAATGGTTCGTTCCAGATGCATCCTTTAACCATACCGGAGGTAAGCGCTAGCGCTTACGCAGCCCGGTACTCCGCTTTTCTCATAAATCTGCGAAAATAGAGGTACGGTCGCCCGGAAATCTTCGGGAGCTGAATCTATCTACTGCTATTTGGGATCAAACACTTGGACCCAAGGGCAGTTGCCGCAAACCCGTATCGCTGTGAATATACAAACTGATTCTTTGAACCACCCGATCCTTTCTCTCCCTTTTGGATTCTCCTTCGAAGAGCTGTATCAAACAGGTGGTCTCCAACGGCTGGACGAAGTTTTCATCCAGGAGTTAAGGGAGAGTGACGATGGTTTAAAAGACAAGCTGGAGTCTGCCCGCCGCGATCCTTCTTCGCTGGCCGACAAACAACATTCCGAGTTGCTGATCGCGCTGGCGCCGTATGTCGAAGACTTCATAGGAAAGCTGTTTGGTATTGAGCGCGAACTCCATGATCTGCAGGCACGGCATTCCGTGCTGGCGCCACTTTACTCGGTGAAGCGGCGGTTTGTGCAGCGTAAGGCTTTAATTGGCTACACCGAAGAGCGCGCGATTGAACTCGATGGCCTCGGCTTGCGCGCTCAACTGGAGATGCTGACTGAAGAGCCTTTCTCGGAATTGAGCTTCGCCAATCATGTGAATCGTTGGTTGGAGACAGAGGTCGAGCACGCGCACCATCTTCAGCTAGCGAGCCAATATGCGGCTTGGGCCACGTTGTCACCGGCCGGGAAGCGGAATCATGCGGACGGCATCCTGTTCAAGATGCCTCATAAGCTGGACATGAACCACCTAGTGCACGCTGACACCGTACGCGAAGGAGACCTGGTACGGCTGGAAGTGAGTAGCGACCATTGGCGCTATCGGGAAGGCTTTCAGTTGACTGACCCGGGCAC
>CALMAV010000067.1:0-4885 GCA_937859895.1 uncultured Bryobacterales bacterium
TTGGCGTCGTTCAACCGGCGCATGCGCAGCCCACTGCCGCCGCGTTCAGCGCCGTCACTTATGGATATGGAGTAACGGCATCAGGGTGCAAGTGGGTCTTATTCGAATCGCTGTTGATCATTTTATTCTGGACGGATTTGGAAACGTGGCTGCTGCCGGACGAGTTTACTTTGGGCGGAACAGCAGCGGCTGTCCTGTTGGCCTGGCCCGTGGGCGTGGAGGGTCCAATTGGGCAGTATGTGCTGAATAATCTCGCGCCGGTCTGGCAATCGCTGTTAAATGCGGCACTAGGAGGGTTGTTGCTTGCCGGACCCTTGTGGTTCACTGGGGCCGTCTATGGGCGTTTGCGCAAGGTGGATGCGCTCGGTTTGGGAGACGTCAAGCTGATAATGATGATTGGAAGCTTTCTCGGTCTTGGTTTTGGCCTGATAACCCTGGCGTTTGGTGCTGTTGGCGGCACACTGGTGGGAGTTCCACTGGCTTTGGCAGCGCGGAAGAGCCTCTCTCAGTACGAAGTTCCGTTCGGGGCGTTCCTGTGTGCGGCGGCGGCTTTGCTTCCTCTCTTCGTTTGGGTCAGCGGACCCACCATTCGTAATTGAACTAGCTGCAATGAAAGCGGGTTAACAGCACTTTATAAGGTAGTATGGAGCGTTACTTGAATGAAGGATTTGCTGCAAGCGCTTACTCCTGGTGAGCGCGACTGGCGACTCGCAACCCAACTTGACCCCAAGCGGATTCCAGCCCATATCGCCATCATTATGGATGGGAATGGACGCTGGGCTAAGCAGCGGAACTACCACCGAATCTTCGGGCACAAAGCCGGGATTGCGGCGGTGCGAATCGCAGTCGAAACATCGGTGCAGCTAGGGCTGGAAGCTCTTACGCTGTATGCGTTCTCGGTAGAGAACTGGAAGCGTCCCCGGCATGAGATTGAGGGGCTATGGCTTCTGCTGAAGTACTACCTGCAGCGTGAACTATCTACATTCATGGCCAATGATATTCAGTTAGTCGCTATTGGACGACAGGAATCGTTGCCCTCTACTGTACAGGCTGAACTCCAGGCCGTTATGGATAAGACGGCCGGTAATCGCGGCATGCGCCTGAACCTGGCTATCAATTACGGTGGGCGTACCGAGTTGATTGATGCGATGAACAGCATTTTGGAGAACGCCCGGCTCGAGGGCAACTTGGATTCTTTAGAGATCACGGAAGATAGCGTTTCTTCGCACTTGTATACAGCTGGTCTGAAAGACCCCGATCTGCTCATTCGAACTTCAGGCGAGATGCGAGTAAGTAACTTTCTTCTCTGGCAAATTGCTTATGCGGAGCTGTATGTTACTGAAACGTTATGGCCTGATTTCAACCGCACTCACCTGCTGGAAGCAATCTTTGACTTCCAGAATCGGGACAGGCGTTTCGGCGGCCTGACACGGACTCCCTTGGTGAACACCGACAGCCCGGCCTTTATGCTCGAAGAAGAAATGCTGGAACTGCCGCTCGCCTGAGTACGCGCTTGCCCTTTTTCCCGAGAGCTCCCAGACACGGTTCGGCATGAAGCGCGTACTGACAGCTCTTGCTCTGATTGCCGGCGCTGTTTACCTGATTTGGTTCGCCTCCCCCTCCGTATTCATTGGTGCGGCAGCAGCGGTGGGCGCGCTCTGCTACTGGGAGTTTTCGGGTTTAGTTACTAGGTTGGGCATACGTCGACCCGGTATCGCTGGCGCACTCATCGGGGCTGCCATCATTTTTTTCTCCGATAAAATTATCTCCATCAGCTACCTTTTTTTGGTGGTGACAATGATCTGGCTTCTGCGGAGTGAGTCCCTGCGGACGATTGTTCCTGAAGCCGGAGCTATGTTTCTGGCTGCGTTTTACTCCTTCTCGCCCTGGCACTTTGCTGTTGAGTTGCGGCACATCAGCGTACACTTGTTGTTCTTTGCGCTGGCTCTGAACTGGGTCGGCGATTCGGCAGCCTACTACGTGGGTCGGCAGTTCGGCAAGCACAAGCTGGCGCCTACCATCAGCCCGGGCAAGAGTCGGGAAGGTGCGGCAGCATCGGTAGTAGGCTCCGTATGTTTCGGCCTGATGTATCTCGGCAACACTATGCCGACCATTCCCTTATGGGCCATTGTCGGAATGGCAGCGTTAGGAAATGTATCGGGTCAATTCGGTGATCTCTTCGAATCTGCGGTGAAGCGCGGTGCCGGGCTCAAAGATAGCGGCAACTTACTGCCTGGACACGGAGGGGTTCTAGACCGCCTTGATAGCAGCATGTTTGCTGTGCCGGTTGTCTACGCCTTGTATGTCGTGGGTACTTCAGCTCGGGTCTAGTTTGTATTCCTAGTTACAAGCGCTAGCGGAAACCTTGAGCACGGACTCCCTTCTGTGGGGGAACGTAGAACTAATGTGCATTAAAAAATCTGTAATGGTGGGCTTGCGATGGCGTTCTTTAAGGCCGTAGGCGCGAAGGCTTTCTCGTCAGCGGCCGCCCCGCGCCGTGGAAGCCTCGATCCGATCGCCCCACAGCAGCAGGGAATGATTGAGCGACGTACGCCAGTTCGGAGCCGCTCGCCAGCGTTGCGCAATGTTGCGTAGAGCTATATACAGCAGCTTCAGCGCAGACTCCTCACTGGGAAACGATCCTCGCGTTTAATCACCTTTCGCAACGTTATGTACAAGGACTCCACGACATTGGTCGTGTAAATCGCTCGCCGGATCTCTTCTGGGTAAGCAAACTGCGGACTTGATGCCGGCCCAGTGCCGACGCCACAACTTGCCATGGTGGCACCCTTGCTGTTCCAGCGCTCCTCGAAGTTGTCCAGTGCCGCCATGCCCGCTTCCACCGTCGGCGCTCGGTAGACTGCGGAGGTCATCGGCCACCGCTTTGCGCTCTTTCAGTTCACGTACGCCAAGCTGTTGCGCACCATGTGCACAATGCAAAGCTGCACTTCGGTGCGCGGGTACACCGTGCAATCGCATCGGGAAGCCCTTCAGCCCATCCACGCATGCAATGAGAGTGTCCTGCACGCCGCGGTTACGGATCTCGGTCAGGATCTGCAGGGACAGCTTCGCACCTTCGGTGGCGCCCGTCCATAACCCCAGCACTTCTTTAGAGCCCTCGGGCGTCACCCCGATGGCCACAAACACGGCTCGGTTCTCCACCCGGCCCTCGTGCCGCATCTTGACCACCAGCGCGTCCAGATACACGATGGTGTACAGCGGCTCGGGCGGACGGCTCTGCCACAAGCGCACCTCATCCATCACTTCTTCGGTAACCTGGCTGATGAGCGTCGCGCTCACCTCCACGCCATAGATCTCGCGCAGATGCGCCTCGATGTCACGCGTGCTCATTCCGCGCGCGTACATGGAGATAATCTTGTCGTCGAAGCCTGTCCAACGGTGCTCATGCTTGGGTAGGATCTGCGGTGCGAAGCTCCCGTTGCGATCGCGCGGCACAGCGATCTCAACCGGGCCGAAATCCCCTTGCACCTTTTTCCGGCTCTTGCCGTTGCGGTTGTTGCCGCTTCCGCGGCCCTCCGCCTGTCCTTTCGCGTACCCGAGATGATGGCTCAGCTCGGCATTCATCGCCCGTTCCAGCAGCGCTTTGGTCAACTGCTCAACAGCCCGTTCGGGCCTACGATCTCTTCCGTCTTCTTGCCCTTCAGCAGCTCATCCAGCGCTGCATCCAAACCGCTTGCTTCTTCTGCCATTCCGTTCTCCTTACTTTCGGAGAACGCTTCTTACACAAAATGTTCTACACCCTCTTTCTTCTGGTTATAAAAAGACTGTTCAAGGAGGACAGCACTCAGGCATTTCCTATGTGATTGATTTGACCTATCACGCCGAATATTCTAATAAGCCACATGAATTTGCTATTCAAGTTACTCTTGCCGGTATTTGCGACATTGCCAGCGTTAGCTTCACAAACTTTCAGCGTTACGATTGTTGATCGTCAGGACCACGGCATTGAGATCGAGAAACATATCCATGGAAACTCTTTTGCGGTTCACCATTCCGCAACAATGCTTCAAGACATTGTCGGCCACACCCTTACATTGCTGCTGCCGGATCAACGAACTGTAATCGTAAATTGCAATAGCAAGTATGTGCCGCGCGAAGACTATGTTAATGCTCGCAGCTGTCGGGTTCCACTGGTGAATCAAGTAGACGTGGAATTCAAAGGAGCAAAAGCTAAACTGTTCTGGGATGCAAGCATAGATGGCAGCAAGCGAGAATCCGAAACCTACAACATCCTCGGAGTTAAGTAAGCAATTAGGATTTGTTGATTCCCCAACGGCGGGCCAGCATCTTAAGCAAATCTGCCTAACCCAGCTAATGTTTCTTAGATCGATGCTTGGGCCCAATCCCACTCTATTTGTGCTAAGGATTCCAAATTCTTTAGCGGATCTCTCCCTAATTCTTCGCAGTAGTCAGGCCGGATAAAGTGCTCACGCTCTGAAAACTGATGAATCTTTGCGTAAAGCAGGCCCACTCCATTGGGCGATAAAGAGCTGAACGAGCGGAAAGGTTTCACTGTAGCTGAACGCTCCGAATATTGTGATGAATCGACGGGGGAGCGCATGCAGAAGGGCTTTGTTCTGGTGCATGGCTAAGTAGCTCTCGCTGTGACTAAGCTGAAGGAGCAACTACTCACTTACTTGTGAATCTGATTGAACAGGAGTCAAACGATGGCAAAAGTTTGGTTGATTACGGGAAGTGGCAACGGATTGGGACGCGATATTGCGGAGGCTGCTCTCACGGCAGGAGACAGTGTCGTTGCGGGAGCACGGCGGCTGGAAGAGCTGAATGCTCTGGTAGCGCAGTATGGTAACCGCATCAACCCGGTGAAGCTTGACGTTCGCGACGAAGAAGCCGCAAAGGCCGC
>CALMAV010000067.1:4895-8415 GCA_937859895.1 uncultured Bryobacterales bacterium
GTGCAGAAAGCCGTGGAAGCGTATGGGCGGCTGGATGTGCTGGTAAATAACGCCGGCTATGGACATGTCGCTCCGTTTGAGCAGGTGACACCGGAGGAGTTCCGGGACGTGATAGAGACCTGCCTGTTTGGCGTGGTGTACACAACGCGGGCAGCGGTGCCGATCATGCGCAAGCAGAAGAGCGGATACATCTTTCAGGTGTCATCCATTGGAAGACGCATGACAATACCAGGCAACTCTCCGTACCATGCGGCAAGGTAGGCGGCTTCAGCGACTCGCTTGCGGCCGAGGTTACTCCATTTAGCGACAACGTATGCACCCTGGAGCCGGGCGGCATTCGTACCAACTTTGCGCAGAGAGCGGGCGAGAAACTGCCGGAGCTGCTGCCGGAGTATGAACCGTCAGTCGGTGCAATCTACAACATGCTCGCTGCTGAGTTAGGCAACTCGGAGAGCGATCCAAAGAAGATTGCTGATGTGGTGGTAAGGCTGGCGAATACGGAGCATGTCCCGAAGCGGCTGGTCGTCGGTAAGGATGGGGAGACGTATGTGAAGCAGGCCGAGACCGCACGTGCGGAGGAGGCGGCAAAGTATCGCGAACTGAGCTATCGACAGGATTTCCGGATGCGCTGGCAACTGCCTGACCGTTGCAGGCGTAGAAAGTGGAGACTCAGCTTAGCGGCTCGGCATTTGATTGTGCCTTATTACTTCTAACTTCTGAAGGAGTACGGCATACTGACGGCCATATTCCAGCAGTTCGGCATCGGTTCCATTTACCCGCTCATTGGCTTGCCGCAGACGCTCGAGAGCTTCTTGGACGGCGCTCACTAACAGGGCTACTTCGCTGGGTTCAAAACTTGGAAGGACAGAAGTCATCGCGCTAGTATGACAGCCCGATTCTCTACAACATGCTTCCACGCAGAATGAAGTTAGCCACTGTAAAGTAGATAATCAATCCCGTGACATCCACGAGTGTGGCGACAAACGGCGCTGAGGCACTTGCAGGATCCAGCCCACAGCGACGCAGGATGAAAGGCAGCATGGAACCGGCGAGCGTGCCGAACAACACAACACCCACCAGGCTGCAACCGATGGTGAGTGCAACCAGCCCGTAATGTGGACCGTACGTTCCCCTTGTCGCTTGCCATAGTAGGATCCTCGAGATTCCGATAATTCCAAGGAACACTCCGAGCGCGAGTCCGGTCATCAACTCACGGCTAATAACTCGTGGCCAGTCCCGCAGCCTTATCTCTCCGAGAGCCATTGCCCGGATCACAAGCGTAGTAGCCTGTGAACCCGAATTGCCTCCGCTGCTGATTATGAGCGGCAGGAATAGAGCGAGTACGACAGCTTTCGAGATTTCATCCGAGTAGTAGCTCATTGCAGTGGCAGTCAGCATTTCACCCAGGAATAGAATGGCCAGCCAACCCGCCCGCTTTCTTACCATCTGCGCGAAGGTCACCTCCAGGTAAGCACCGTCAAGTGCTTCCATGCCGCCCATCTTCTGGATATCTTCGCTGGCAGCCTGCTGCACAATTGCGACGATATCCACGCTGTTCACAATGCCCTTCAAGCGGTGCTCGCTGTCTACAACGGGCACCGCTAAAAGCCGATGTCTGGCCGCTAACTCCGCAATGGTCTGTTTATCGGCATCCTCTGATACGAAGAAGGATGCAGGTCTCATAATTTCCCGTAACGGCCGGGATCGATCTGCCGATAGCAACTGACGAAATGAGACAACCCCCAGCAAGTGGTCGGACTCATCAAGCACGTAGGCATAGTGAATCATTTCGATCGAAGCAGCCTCTCGGCGGATCTCGGCAATGGCAGCCCCGACGGTTATATCTGGCGAAAGCCGCACATACCCGGAGTGCATCAGTGCGCCGGCCTCATCTTCGGGGTAACTGAAAGGCGTCGAACCCTCGTGGGTCGGTTCCGCTACTACCGTGATTTCGAGGCCGCGGCCTTGTTGTACCAGTTGATCAGTAAACTGCCAGCCCGGAAAAAATCGCTTCGGCTCTTCTCTGTCGCCTTGAACAAAGATTTGAGTAATGCCATTCTTACGGCTATAGTCCACCAAGGTGTGAGCCGGGCTCTTTCCCTGTATCAGAGCTGTTTGGATCTGAAGGGTTTCGGCGAACCGGAGATGACGCTCAATTGCCTGACGTTCCAAAATCGGCATGCTCGCGAAGTCACGCTGCGCATGGACGCAGACCGCTATACACCCGGCATGCAAAAAGTCAGCCACTCTGCGCGCCCGTCGTAGAAGCATAGCGGTGGCCGGATGTGCCGTAACGTTTACCAGAATGCGCTCTGAGCGGGAGTCCAAGGCCGGTGTTTGGCTAGCCTGCCGCGCCTCTAATGCTTGTGCTGTCTGCCGCAGAGCAAGTTCGCGGAGAGCATCTAGTGTAGGCTCGGAATAAAAGCTGGACATCTCCGGAGTTTTCCCGCCCTCCGGGAAAATAACACCGCGCTCCAATCGGTGGATCAGTGCCCTGGGCGTGACATCCACAATCACAATATCGTCCGCTTCCTGGAAGAGCCAGTCTGGAACTGTTTCGCGTACCCGCAAGCCCGTCAAATGCCAGATCTGATCCGTCAAACTTGCCAGGCTCTGAACATCCAGAGTCGTCAGTACATCGATTCCGGACTCACGTAAAGCCTGGACGTCAGCCCAACGTTTCGGCCGTGTGGCGTTTGATACGTTGGCATGTGCCAATTCATCAACGACACAGGCTTGGGGCTTCCGTTCTACGATGGCCGCCAAGTCTAGCTCTTGGGTGACTCCTCCTCGATGTGTAACCTGTACGGGTGCGACCACCTCGAGCGCGCCTTGACAGTCAAAGATGTCACTCCTTCCATGAGTCTCCAGAAAGCCAATGACAATGTCGATTTCAGATGCTTTTAGTTGTCGTGCGTCCGCCAGCATCTGATACGTCTTACCAACGCCCGGAGCATAGCCGAAGTATATTTTGAGACGGCCTTTACGTAGGTGAGACATGATCGGCAGCCTACTGCGGGAAAATACGCAAGTCTATCCCTCGGGCTGCGCGGACCAGCCGGTTCGCTGTACTTCCAAAGAGTCGCCTATACCATTCGCTCCTTGTACTGTGACCGATAAACATTTGCGTTATCCCAGTTGAACGCGCATATTGCACCAGCGTTTCAATCGGATCTTCCCCTTCCAACATGTGAATTCTTGCACCCGCCGATCTTGCCTGCGACAGGCTCTCATTCAAGACTTTCAAACTCTTAGAGGAAAACTGCTGCTTTACGTAAACAGCCTCCACGTGGCAGTGAAAACGGGAGGCGCTACGGAGCGCGCTTGCCAACATTCGCTGCGGGTTGACTCCCGGTGTGAGGCAAATGAGGAAGCGCTCCTGAGTTCCCCGGATTGGCTCTGCCCCGTGAGATTCAACATAACGTTGCAGGCCCGCATCAATCACATCGGCTGAAAGCAGAAGTGCCATCTCCCTCAACCTGCTGTCTTCGTCCGATACCGCCCCAAGAGAGACATCAAC
>CALMAV010000068.1 GCA_937859895.1 uncultured Bryobacterales bacterium
GCTCTGAGTCGCCGAGGTTCTTGCCCCAAGTAAACGAATTCAACAAATACAAGCCGTGAGAGAAGCGATGTTCCAGACGCGCTGAGAAGCCGTGGTAGACGCTCGAGCCGGCCGGGTCGACCCAGGTGATCGCGCCAAAGAATTGATCGGGACGGCGGGCCTGAATGCCCAAAGTCTGATTCGGCAAATTTGGAAAAGCCTGATTGTAATCCGCAACAATAGGCAGGCGCGTGGCATGGTTGCCGTTGTAGGCCAACTCGAGAGTCGTATTGCGCGCGAGTTCCTGCTCTATCCCAAAGAACCAACTCTGTATTCTCGGCCAGCGGGTATCGGCGGGGATGTAGGAAATGTTTGCGTTTTTCGGGTTAAAGTTGGCCGGGCTGCTGAAGTTCGCCGGGAATGCATTGGAGCGGATAAATCCAGCAGGGGCGAGGCTACCGGCGGTCAAAGTTTGATTTACCGTGGCGATGTTGACCTGTGGACCGTTGATGCCCAGCTCGTCGGCACTGCCCAGACGATTTAGATGCACGTAGCTGATGCCATAGCCTCCGCGTAGAACAGTTTTGCTGAAGGGGTTGTAAGCAAAACCAATGCGTGGCCCGTAATTTCCGTAATCAGGATTTACTCCAGTGCGATTGAGCAGGCTTCCATTCCTTGCTTTCACCAGGCTGTTTGTCACTGGGTTGAAGTTGGTGAGAACGTTGTCGCGTTCCCAGCGCGGGGTGGCGAACTCCCAGCGGAGACCCAGGTTCAGCGTGAGCTTGGAGTTGACGCGGTAATCGTCTTGGACGTAGAGAAAGTGCTGGTGCTGGCGATAGTTGGTGATTAGGTAATTAGCGAGCTGAACCTGGCTGGGCAGACCAAATAAGAAGTCCGCCAGATTGTAAGTGGTCGGGTCAGCCGGGCTGGTTGCCGAAGGCCTGCTGAATTGGCCGGCATAGGCGTTGAGGCCGTAGACGGGATTGATATCCATCACTTCGGTATGAATGGTTGTGAACTCGTAGCCAAGTTTTAGCGCATGTCGTCCGAAGACAGTCGCGTAATTTACTTTCGGGTTCCAAGTTGTCGGATTTTGAAACTGCGGGTTAGTTGCTTGCCGGCCAAAGGTGGAGTAGCCGCTAACTGCTTGCGTATTGAGGCCTCCGGAAAAGGTGGGCGACTCCGGCACATTCTGAACGCCGTAGAGCGATCCGACTCCAGGCGCGCCCAGGAAGACCGGGAACTTGCCGCCCAATTCATGCGTGAAACTGAGCCTCGCTTCGAGCACTGACGTAGGAGTTACGGTCCAGGTGTAGCCGGCAGCGGCGGCCTGATCGAGGACGCGGACGTTTCCATTACCGTTTCCGCCAGAAGGACCGGGCAGGTCGGGTTGGAAGAACTGGTTGTCCTTGCGCTGACTCCAGCGGAGGAAGCCGGTCATTCTGCTATTAATCTGGCCATCGATCTTGCCGTCGTATTTGTCGTAGTAGTCGCGGGTAAGCAGATTGGCAACGTAGTTATTTGATCGGCCGGGGAGGTTGGGCGCAGGAAGGGCGTTCAAAACCTGTGTGGCGAAGGGCGAGATAGCGGAGACTGGAATCTGCGTGCCGGCACGGTAAGTGGCTCCATTGTTCGGATTGAAAACCGTCTGAAGCAAGGTCCCGTTTCGCTCCGCCAGAGTCGGAATGCTGTCGTAGTTGAGCGAGCGCTGCAGTGATCGGTAGCCTTCGTAGTCGGCGAAGAAGAAAAGGCGATTCTTGATGATAGGACCGCCGACTGTGAAGCCAAATTGGTTGCGCTGCAACGTCGGTTTTTGAAAAGTTGCGGCACGCTGGCCGAAGATATAGCCGACTGCGTTGAGGTCGGTGTTGCGGAGAAAGTCGTATGCCGTGCCGTGGATGGTGTTGGTGCCGGACCGGGTTACAGAGTTAATTACTGCTCCGCCCACTCGCCCATACTCTGCACTGAAGTTACTGGTGATGACTTTAAACTCAGCAATCGCATCTGGAGACAATTGAGCGACCTGATTGGAGAAGCCCTGGTTACTGGTGGAGTACGCGTTGTTATCAAGACCGTCAAGCAGAAAATTGTTATAAGTACTGCGCAGGCCGTTCACATTGAATGCTCCCTCACGCGGCGTGGATTGTAGCCCCGCGGCAAGTGGCGACCGGTGAACGTTGGTGGCCAGCAGCGCCAGATCAGAGACGGTACGGCCATTCAAAGGCAGCTCCACTATCTCCTGCGTGTGGATCACCTGGCCCTTTTCGCTGGAGTCGGTCTCGAGTACTTGAGCGGCACCCTCGACCGTGACCTCCTGTGAGACACCACCTAATTGCATGACGATATCGACACGCTGCCGGGCGTTTACGTTGACCGTTACGTTTTCCGTGTTGAATCTGTCGAACCCCTGGAGTTCGGCCGTGATGGTGTAGCGCCCAATATGCACGTTAAAGAAGTTGTACTGGCCGCTGTCATCTGAAACTGTTTTCCCTTCGATCCCGGTGTCCTGATTCTTTAGCGTGACAGCAGCCTGCGGAAGGATCGCGCCAGTCCTGTCTGTCACCGTACCCAGGACTTCTGCCGTTTCAAACTGAGCGGAGAGCGAAAGCGGTAACAGCAGTAACCCGGCAACCAGAGCAATGTGTTTTCCCATGTTTCCCTAGCATGTAAGTATCACGTGCTCAAGTTACTAAATTATGAATCTGGGAAGCAGCAGGACTGTTTGTATTGAGTTAGTCTTTCAGCGCTCGTACAACTGCATCGGTGAACTCGATAGTCGATGAGGCGCCACCGACATCACCAGTAAGATATTTGCCTTCGGCATAAACCTTTTCAACAGCAGATTGCAGACGGTGCGCTGCGTCTTTCTCGCCTATGTGAGTGAGCAGCATAACGGACGAGAGGATCATCGCGGTTGGGTTGGCTTTGCCCTGACCGGCTATATCGGGAGCACTGCCATGTACGGCTTCGAAGACTGCGTGGTGTTCACCCATATTGGCGCCGGGCACAATGCCGAGTCCGCCGACGAGGCCGGCTGCCAGATCAGAAATGATGTCTCCGTAAAGATTGGGCAGCAGCAGAAGATCGAATGTTTCCGGGCGAATCACTAATTGCATGGAAGCGTTGTCCACGATCAATTCTTTGTAGTGGATTTCAGGAAATTTGGCGGCGGTTTCGCGGCAGCAACGGAGAAAGAGCCCATCCGCCAGTTTCATAATGTTGGCTTTGTGGATGGCCGCGACGTGCGTGCGGTTGTTCAGCCGGGCGTAGTTGAAGGCGTAATTGGCAATGCGCTCAGAGGCAACGCGTGTGATGACTTTCAGACTGGTGACTACGTCCTTTACTACTTCGTGCTCCAGGCCCGAGTAGAGATCTTCGGTGTTTTCGCGGAAGATCACCATGTCAATGGCAACATCTTGAAAGCGCGTCTTCAGGCCGGGCAGAGTTTTCACTGGACGAACGTTGGCAAACAAATCGAGCGTCTTGCGCAGTTGCACGTTGACGCTTTGAAAACCGCCTGCGACCGGTGTTGTTACGGGACCTTTTAGGCCAACGCGCGTTTCGTTAAGCGAATCGAGCAGATACTTGGGGAGCGTCTTGCCAGATTCCAGGATGATGGCTTCGTTCAGCTCAGCGCGCTTCCAGACAATGTCAACACCAGTGGCGCTGAGAGCTCGGACGGCTGCTTGCGAAACCTCAGGACCGATTCCGTCACCCGGAATCAGCGTACAGTAGTGGGGCACTTCTCAAGTGTAGTGTCGCCACTCTTCTTGTCATTAACCGTACTTGTCAGAATAGGGGCAATGCCCCGCATTGAACGCGCTTTGCTTAGCGTGACTGATAAGACCGGCCTGCTCCAATTTGCCGGCGTTCTTCATGGCTTGAATATTGAGTTAATTTCGACCGGCGGCACAGCCAAGCTGTTGCGCGACGGTGGCCTGCCGGTGCGTGATGTGGCCGAGGTTACGGGCTTTCCGGAGATGCTGGATGGTCGCGTGAAAACCATTGATCCGCACATTGCGGGTGGGATTCTGGCGATGCGCTCGAATGCGGAACATATGCGGGCCATTGCTGCACATGGCATTCAGCCGATTCAGTTGGTAGTGGTCAATCTGTATCAGTTTGAAAAATATGCGGCTATGCCGGATGTGACGCGCGAACAGTTGATCGAGAACATCGACATTGGCGGGCCGACCATGATTCGTGCAGCAGCCAAGAATTTTGGGGATGTGGCGGTGCTGGTGAATCCGGAACAGTACGCGGCGGTGGCGAAAGAACTGGTCACGCAGGAAGGCAGCTTAAGCGAGGCGACGCATTGGCATCTGGCACGGCAGGCTTTTGCTCAGACAGCTGCGTATGATGCGGCGATCTCCGCGCGGCTATCGCAAATTGAAAAACCGGAAGCAGGCGGTGACTTGCCGGAGGTTCTGCGAATTAATGCCAAGCGCACGGCGAGTTTGCGATATGGGGAGAATCCGCATCAGCAGGCGGCTTTATATGCGGTGGGCACTGGCGGCATTGCAGGGGCCGAGCAATTGGCCGGCAAGGAGCTCTCTTACAACAACCTTGTTGACCTTGACGCTGCGTGGCAATTGGCGCTCGAGTTTGACCGTTGCGCAGCGGCCATCATCAAGCACACCAATCCTTGTGGCTGCGCCGAAAAGGAGTCGCTGGTAGAGGCGTATCGGGCGGCGCTGGAGGCTGATCCGGTGTCGGCTTTCGGCGGCGTGCTGGCGTTCAATCGCGAAGTGGATGAGGAGACAGCGCGGGAAGTGAGCAAGCTGTTTGTAGAGGCGATCGCCGCTCCTGCGTATTCAGAGGCCGCTTTGCAGGTTCTTTCGGCGAAGAAGAATCTCCGGCTGGTGCGGGTGGGGCGGCTTACGGGCGAACAACTGGTGGTGAAATCTATTACGGGTGGATTTCTGGCGCAAACCGAAGACTCCAAAAAGATCGTCGAAGCAGACCTGCAAACAGCGACGGTACGCAGCCCTAGCGCTGAGGAGATGAAGGGATTGCTGTTCGGGTGGAGAGTTTGCAAGCATGTGAAGTCGAATGCGATTGTGTTTGCGCGGCCAGGACAGATTGTGAGTGTGGGAGCGGGCCAGATGAGCCGGGTTGACTCAGTGAAAGTGGCAACGATGAAAGCGCGATTGCCGGTAGCCGGGTGCGTGATGGCGTCCGATGCCTTTTTTCCTTTCCCGGATGGATTGGAAGAAGCAGGGCGCCAGGGAATTACGGCGGTGATTCAACCGGGCGGGTCGGTTCGGGATGCGGAGGAGGTAGCGGCGGCTGACCGCCTCGGCATGGCA
>CALMAV010000069.1 GCA_937859895.1 uncultured Bryobacterales bacterium
CTACGCCGTAATCCAAATTCGACTGCACCAATTGAGGACGAGACAGATACATCCAAAAAGTCGAAGGGCGATGAGGATGATCGGCCGAAGTTGAAGCGACGACCTTCGGACAGTGGTGACGCTGATAGTACAAGTACGCCCGATCCGGCGCCCACCACTAGCGCTCCTAGTCCGACTGCGCCTCCGCAGTAAGCAAAAGCCGTGCTGCACAGTCTTTGGGGACTGCGGCACGGCCTGAGCTTCCAGATATATTGACGGTTAGGTATGCGTCGCTTTCCCCTGGCTCAGCAGCATGTGATTCATCTGCTCTTTCAAGTGAAGCTTCAGCTTCTTTAGCCTTTGTTCTTCCAGTTCATCGGCCTCAGTAACATAAGGCCTTCGCTCGATAGCCTGAATCTGCTGTTGTAAATCGAGATGTTGTCTGCTCCATTGCTCGAACTGCTCATTACCTGAGAGCATCTGTCCGTTTTGATCTTCGCCCTGCCCGTAGTTCTCCATGAAGTATGGCTCCTGACTGAGTCGTCCTACTCGAGTGTGCGACTCGCTCCAATCATTAGCATTTTTTCATTTGCATGACAATAGCGGCTTCGTCTGGATTGGTGTAGTAGTGAGGGCGTCGCGAGACCTCATAAAATCCCAGCTTTCGATAGAGAGCCTGTGCGGCCTTGTTGGATTCTCTAACTTCCAGAAAGTACAGCCCGTCGTTCGTCAACTCTGAGGCAAGCAGGGCCAGTCCGATGCCTTGACGTCGAAATTGGGGCGCGACGGCCAAATTGAGAATTTCTACTTCCTGTGGTCCTTTGCTGTCGCCGGCGAAGGTCTGCCGTGAGACAACAGCACCTGCCATCTCTCCGTTAATTTCGGCAATCAAGCAGCGATAGCGTAGAAAGGCCTGCCGGTCCCAGTTGGGATAAGCAAACGATTGGTTCTCAATCTCAAGCAGCTTATCCAGATCGCTTGCCACCAATGGGCGAATTAGCGGCTGCGCCACGAGTCCAAACTGAGCACAGTGCCGAGAGTTCCTGATTGCTCATCAGTGCTGGCCGAGTAGGTTAACGATACCCGTTTCGGCGGCTTCTGAGCGCCACAGGAGAGCGAAGCCTCGGCGACGTTCTTTAATAGCAGTACAACTATGTTCCCGGCTGTCTCCTTCACTGTTAGCCGTCCATCTTTGCCGGCACAGTCAACTCGGGTGATACTGCCTTCAATCTTCTTGGCAGAAGCCAGATCTCCCCACGGAATCGCCTCTGCAGAATTGACTTCGCCACCCTCAGCCGCAAGCGAGCTGTTAGCCTTTTTTTCTGCGGCCGTAATCCGTTTGGATTCCCGCTGTTGAGCCTTTTGATCAGAATAGTAACTTGCGTTGCGCTCCCGATCACGAGCCTTCTCAGCAGCTTCTACGCGACCCTCCTCGGAACTCAACCGCTGCTGGTGAACCTGCTCTCTAATCGCGGGCGAAAGCGCCGCATCCTCAGCCCGCAGCCAGCTGCCTTGTGCCGCGGATGCCTCACCTGCCTTCGATTGGACTGTCGCCAGAGCGATCCACAACTGAGGGTCACGCCGGTTCAGTGCCGTCGCTTTCTTCAGCAACTCTTCCTTGTCCTTGCGATCCTCTGTGAGCTCTGCCTGCCGTTCCACTGGTTCGGCCCAGAGCGGGTTTAGAAACTCCGCCTTCTTTAGGGATGCGATGGCCTGTTCGGGCGGTAAGCCAACCGCTGCTTCGACGTAAACCGGCGCACTGCGGCTTCCCGTATGCACCGCATTCTCAATGTGTAGTTCCGGCTCTTTATGGTCGAGTTCGGCCAGCTTTGCTAGACCCTCGTGGCCCAGAGGTGCCGCTGCCCCGCCCGCTTCCACAGCCTGTTGGTACGTCTGCCGGGCTGTCTTAGCTCCACCGGGCAGAGTTGCATCGGCCAGGTACACCTGCGCAATTGCGTCATTCAGTGAATGTTCGCCGAAGTCGCGCTTGGGATCCAGTGGCCGTCCCGAAGTTGCTACAGCCTGCCAGTTCTTCGCTTCGAGCCGGGCCATTGCCTCTTTCTCCAGCGCATCGGGAGGCTGTCCGAAAGCATTCTGTTCGGCTGCTCGTAGTGTGCTGCCACCTTTCAGTGCAGTCAGGAAAATATGGAAGCTGGTGCCGTATTCAAACTTGGTCGCAAAGAGTTGCATGCGAGCCCAGTCCAGGTCCGGGTGCGGCGGCGCACCTCCCCAAGTCACCCGGCTTCCTCTGGCTTCGAGCGTTTCAAAGAGTGAGTGCAAGCCGCTCTCGACCTGAAGGGGCAAGCGAGGCGTGTTTGCATCCAGAAGGAGTTCGGCGATTTGGCCGAGCGGCATTCGCGCTCCTGGACGGCAAACGAGTAAGTATTGAGCGTGAATAGGCGCGTTTGTTTCCCTATCCGGCACAGGGCATGAGGCAGGCGCTCCGTCCGTCAGCATCACTCGTATGGGCCACGTCGGGCGCAGGTTTTTGTCTTCTAGTAATCCGCCGAGCACCCAGCGTGTTTGCTCGAGTTGCGTCAGAGCTTCCCGAGTGGCGGCAGCACTTCCATCGGTATCGACGAAGAATGGCCCTACGTTTAGCTCTGTCCAGTTGGTCTTAGCAAAGGAGGAGAGTGGAAGCACGAAGAAGAGCAAATTACAAGCGAGAACGCTTAGTCTGCAGCAGGGCATTGCCAAGCTCAAGTTTATCGTTTCGCTGACGGCTTACTTGGAGGGCGCTCCCGAGAGCTTAGGCAAGTGGCCTCAGTGATGCGATAGCCTGTACTGTGTCAATTTCACTGTGCCAATAAAGGATAAGTGTTGCGCGGTTTAACTCGATCCAGGCGGTGAGAAGCGCAAGGTGGTCGGCGCTCAAGCTGCCCCTCATAACGCGGATTGTTGGCCGAATAGCAACACTGATAAGGCCATATTCTTGTACATTTGCGCTCGGGGATACCTTGACGCGGACATCGTGCTTCGCATTGCCCCGAACCGAAATCCAGATGACGAATGGTAGGCCCGTATGCTTAGGAAACAGGTTCGCCAAGTTATAGTAATCTTCTTCGGGTTCAATAGCGGGTAGCGCACTCATTGCACTTGATTCCTCCTCTCTCATATACCTCCATTCTTCCAGGCTTTCAGCTGATCCTTAAATACAAGCTGATGCACTTTTGTATTGCCATCCTCCTGCCTACGAATGACATGACCTTCAGAATTAGTGGTCAGGGGCGAGGGTGGCAATCTGGGTTGTTCATCGGAGCCTTGGCACTGTCGATAGAAGATTTGGCGTCACCTCCAGCCGGTCCGAGAAGTGCAGCACGCAGCAATGATCCTTGTTCTTCCATGGCTCGGCGGTTCGCAAGCGGTAACGTGCATGTTTTCTCTCTAATCGCTGCGGCATTCATTAACACTGTCGCTTACGGTTTTTAGGAGCAGCTCTGCCTCCAACAGCAAGTCACGCCACGGCTACGGGTGCGATGTACCCCTACTTCGGAGCTAGGCTCAGGAATTCGAATCCCAGACAATATAAGGCCCTCAATATGGAACGTGATCGCTTCCGCAATGAGCTTTTCTACCTCGTCTTTAGTGTCTGCGACAGCAACGCAACCAGGCAAATCAGGAACATAAGCACCGAAGCTGGACGTACCTTTTTCAACCACGACAGCGTATCTTGAAGTGTTCATTTCTTCAACTGAGCTTGCTTCAGAATAGCGGTTTGCGTTCCCTTTGGCATATCGACCGATGGGTGGCCGGCCACTGTGATCGTCCCGAATCTGGCCTATTTAATTCATTCGAATGGTGCAAGTCAGGCGTGGCTTAGTAACCCATATTCTGTTTCAAGTGACCGTAGATAAAGAGGAAGTGCTTCCGTTCAGACTGTGTTCTTTCCCCAGCGTCGTAACAGTTCTGCCAGCTTATGAACCTTCGAAATAGATTCCGTTGCTGCGCTCCCAGCGAAGGACAGTATCCTGAGCACAAGCTTTGATTACGAAAACAGATTGCATGGAGTGGCAGAGACTCGCCGAAGCGGAGTCACGAAAGAAGTATTGGCGTCGCTGGGGGCCCTACCTTTCTGAGCGTGCCTGGGGAGTTGTGCGTGAGGATTACAGCGCTAACGGCGATGCATGGAGCTACTTTCCGCACGATCATGCCCGGTCACGTGCTTATCGATGGACCGAGGATGGACTGCTCGGCATTTCGGACAATCATCAATACCTCTGCTTTGCGCTGACCGTTTGGAACGGCAAAGATCCTATTCTGAAAGAGCGGCTCTTTGGCTTGTCGGGCCAGGAGGGTAACCACGGCGAAGATGTTAAAGAAATTTATTACTACCTGGACGCGACACCAACTGCTTCTTACTTAAAGGGTCTTTACAAGTACCCGCAGGCTGAGTTTCCATACGATCGCATGCTGCACGAGAGCCGCCGCCGCACTCGCATGGATCCTGAGTTCGACCTGCACGAGACCGGCATCTTCGATGAGAACCGATATTTCGATGTGTTTGCCGAGTACGCCAAAGCCGCCGAGAATGACCTAGTGATCCGCGTAACAGTTGTTAATCGCGGCCCTGACCCAGCGGAGTTAGTGTTGCTGCCGACGCTCTGGTTTCGCAATACCTGGACTTGGGGTGGCCAGGAAGATCCATTTTCCCGGCCCAACTTGGAGTTGGCGAAGACAGGAGAGATACGGACCGAGCACATGACTATGGGCAGGCATCGCTGGGAGTTAGAACCCGGCGGCGAGGCAATCTTTACTGAGAATGACACCAATCAGCAGGTAATCTGGAATCGGCCCAATCCAAATCCCTATGTGAAAGATGCGTTTGATCGCTATCTGATTAAGGGCGAGAAAGATGCGGTAAATCCTGAACGCAAAGGGACGAAAGCTGGTGTTGTTTACCGCCTGTCACTCGCCCCTGCTGAGGAGCGCGTTCTTAGTTTCCGACTGTCTCGTGAAGATGCCGACCTGTTGCCGAGGCAGCAGTGGCCTTCACTTTTCGAGCAGCGGATTTCTGAAGCTGATGAGTTCTATCAATCGTTATCGGTCAACATTGACGAGGCCGAGCGCAAGGTCCAAAGACAGGCATTTGCCGGCTTATTCTGGAGCAAACAGTTCTATCACTACGTTGTGCAAACATGGCTAGACGGCGACCCCTACACTGTGCCGCCTCCGGAGAGCCGCAAGCACGGACGCAACAGCAAGTGGATACACCTATTCAACGCTGACATTATTTCGATGCCAGACAAGTGGGAGTATCCGTGGTACGCCGCATGGGATCTGGCTTTCCACGCGGTCGCGATTGCGCCGGCTGACCCGGACTTTGCTAAGACTCAGCTGCTGCTTTTTCTGCGCGAGTGGTATATGCATCCGAACGGACAACTGCCGGCTTATGAGTGGTCGTTCAGCGATGTGAATCCACCTGTGCATGCCTGGGGCTGCTGGCGTGTGTTCCAGATTGATCGCCGCATCAAAGGTAAAGGCGACTACGGGTTTCTCGAACGAGCCTTTCATAAGCTGCTAGTGAATTTCACGTGGTGGGTCAACCGTAAGGACTCCGAGGGCGACAATGTTTTCGAAGGCGGATTCCTGGGCTTGGATAACATCGGTCTGTTCGATCGCAGTGCGCAATTGCCGTCGGGTTGGCTGCTGGAGCAATCGGATGGCACAAGCTGGATGGCCATGTTCAGTCTGATGATGCTGAAAATGGCGCTGCAGCTCTCGAGTGTCAATCCGGTTTACGAAGACATCGCGAGCAAGTTTTTCGAGCATTTTCTCTACATCGCGGATGCGATCAATCACCATTACGGCTCAGGGCTGTGGGATGAAGAAGACGGCTTTTACTACGACCGGCTGAACTTTGGGGATGGCAAACGGCAATTGCTGCGCATACGGTCTCTGGTCGGCCTGGTTCCACTCTTTGCCGTGGAGACGCTGGAGCTGGATCAGCTGGAACGTCTGCCGGGCTTTGAAAAGCGCATGTTGTGGTTCATTGAGAACCGAAAGGATCTCATGGCAGGACTGGCGCCCATAGAACAGGGCGGCATGGCTCAGCGGCGCCTACTGTCGTTGGTAAACCGCGAGCGCCTCGAACGAATACTAAAATACGTTCTAAGCGAGAGCGAGTTCCTTTCGCCGTATGGCGTGCGGTCGTTGTCTCGGTACCACAAAGATCATCCATATTCGCTGCCGATTGATGGGCGCGAGTTTCGGATTGATTATGAGCCGGCTGAGTCGCAGACGGGCATGTTCGGCGGCAACTCCAATTGGCGCGGCCCCGTGTGGTTTCCGATGAACTTTCTGCTGCTCGAATCTTTGCAGCGGTTGCACTTTTACTATGGCGACAGCCTGACTGTTGAGTTCCCTACCGGCTCCGGGACTCATTTGAATCTGGCTGACGTTGCTAGAGAGTTGAGCAAGCGGTTGGTCGCCCTATTTCTTCCGGATGCCGAAGGTAAGCGCCCCGCGTATGGAGGTGCCAAGCTCTTCCAGGAGAACCCCCATTTTCGTGAATACGCACTCTTCAACGAATATTTCGATGGCGATACGGGCGTTGGCTTAGGTGCTAGCCACCAGACGGGTTGGACGGGGTTGGTCGCCAAACTTCTGCAACAGATTGGTGGTACGGGTCTAAGTTCGTCGCTAACTAATTCATAAAAGTTGCAGATTCGTTCGGCTATCATGAGGGGCAAAATGACCGTGGCAGGTTGGCGTGCCTCCAGGGGGAGAGTTGTCATACTCTCGTCGGTTCTCCTACTTGCAATAGGTTTGGGACTAGCGCGGCGTGTTTGGCGCGCAGCAGAATCGGCGGTGCAGGATGGCGCTAAGAGTGCTACTTCGGCCGGAGTGCTGCGGGCAACAGTCGCACAGATCCGTACGGCTTCGTCGCCCTTTGAACCGGTCCTTCCCGCTATCAGCTTTCGTTCGGCAGCATCGTTCGAGGGCGACCTGTTTGTTCTTGACGAAGGCAGCCTGATGCGTTGGAGTGGGGGCGAGTGCCGACAAACCTGGCGGACAGGGCGGGAACTTCCTCCTGCCCCTTTGGTGTCTATTGCAGTACGAACGGGTGTCGGTGACCCGGAGCTATGGATTGCCACCGAGGGTGCCGGACTGCTCATCTATGATGGACACACTTTTCGCCAGCTGCTGCCCGCTGATGGAACCTCGCGCAAGGTCACTGCGCTGCTGCCAACGCGCAGCGGCGAGGTTCTGGTTGGCACCGCGTCAGGCCTGTTCGTCGCGGATGGAAAGGTGCTGCGCTTGTTCCATCAGACTCTCAGCAGCATGCAGGTAACGGCACTGGCTGGTGATGAGGACGACTTCTGGGTCGGCACGCGCAGTGACGGAGCATGGCATTGGCACGGCGGAGAGGCTTCGCACGTGACGGCTCAACTGCCTGATCAGCAAGTGCTTTCCCTGGCAGCCTCGGGTGACAAGACTTGGGTTGGCACGGCACTGGGCGTGGCCGAATTTGCCAACGGAGAATTCCAGCGCAATCTCGGCGGTGGACTGTTCGTTCAGGCGCTGGGCACAAATGATAGCGCACTGTGGGTAGCAACGATGGATCAGGGCACGGTGCGTATTCCACTAATGGAGCGTTCTCCTCATCCGCAACGGACAGGCCTGATGACGGCTGAGTCATCAGCGACAGTGTCGTTTGCAAAAATAGGCGGTGCGCTGGCCGCAGTCCAAGGCCGACAGATAGCGCTACTGCCCGACCGGCGGGTCCTGGTCAAGGCTGCCGAGGGACAGCTGAGTGGTCGGCATATCACCGCAGTGCATGCAGATGGGCAGAACAAGCTGTGGGTTGGATACTTTGACAACGGGCTCGACATTGTTAGCAGAAATGGCGAAGCCGTCCGCGTAAAACACGTTGATGACGAGCGTCTCTTCTGCGTGAACCGGATCAGAGAAGACGGGCAGAACGGTGAGACTGCCGTGGCCGCTGCCAATGGATTAGCCATGTTCGATGGGAGCGGTGAGATGCGCCGTGTACTTGACCGTGCGAGCGGGCTTATTGCCAGTCACGTCACTGACGTGTTATTTGCCGGCGGCACAACGGTCGTAGCGACGCCAGCCGGACTTAGCTTCTTGGAGAACGGCATTACCAGTGTTTACGGATTCCAGGGCTTAGTAAACAACCACGTTTACACGCTCGCGCAATGGAATGATCAACTCTATGCGGGTACGCTAGGCGGCATCTCAGAACTGAAGAACGGGCTGGTGAAGGCAAGCTTCACTACAGCTAATTCGGAGTTGCGCCAGAACTGGATTACTGCATCGCAAACCTTCGGCGGCAAGCTTTATTTGGGCACGTATGGCGGTGGCGTTATCCGGTTCGAGCCAACTGGAGCCGTCAGCACGTTCGAGAGCTTTTCGCACAAGCGGATCGAAATCAATCCAAATGCGCTGGCTGCGAGTGCAAAAGCTTTGTATGCGGGGACAGCAGGTTATGGATTGGCTGTGTTGCTCAAGGGCGAGGAGCGTTGGCGATTGATCACCAGTGGTCTGCCTTCGGCAAACGTTACGGCGCTGGATGCGCATAGTGGCGAGTTATATGTCGGCACTGACAACGGCCTGATGCGGGTAGCGGAGGCGAGTCTGTTGCCGTGAAGCCAGTTCTCCTTTTATTACTGCTATTAGCGGTTGTCTGCCAGGGGGATACTGGCGTGATTATTCCTGCTGGCGAAGATGCGCCTAACTTTGCGGAACTTGCCGTTGACTCACTTGACGTGCACATTGTCATCGATAACGGGCAGGCAACGGTAGCGATCAAAGAAGTCTTTCAGAATAAAACCGATACTGTTTTGGAGGGAACCTACCGGCTCTCTCTTCCGGG
>CALMAV010000070.1:0-1159 GCA_937859895.1 uncultured Bryobacterales bacterium
GGATTGGTACTGATGCTTGCGAGGCAGGGATACAGGCGAGGAGAAGCACGAGGGAACGGATCATGAATGGTTTAGTTTGCGACGCAAACATTTGAGCGGTCTTGCTGATAGGCTTCGACCGACTAAAATGCCTCGGAATGCTGCGGACTAGCATTTTGAGGATCAGTGTAGCGCTACGAAGATTAACAACTTTCGCAGGCCCTGGATTACGGAGACGAAGAAGAAAGCCGCAATTGGGGTTGAATCTGCGGCCCTTAAGGCGAACTTGGGTTGCCAGATTCGACTTCCTTGACGCACAACTCACAATTGCGTGCGAGCCATGGATTTCTGGGCTAGGCAAGCTGATGCGTCATATCGAGGAGCCTGGGCTCTAGCCAATTAGATCTGCCCTGTCACGAACGGATGGAGGATGGCACGTTTCATCGTGTCGTATGTCTAATCGACTCAGGAGACATATCAGCCTCCAGGCTCTCCTGAAAAGGCATGCTGACTTGGTACATCAGCGTGTTGTAATTGCGACAAGATCGGAATTTCGCCAAAGCTAGAGTTCAGCCAATTTCTCCTCTGTCAACCCGTTTGCCTGCGCCTCGGCGCTCAACTGCTCACAAGCTTCCAAGAACTGTTCCGCACGCCATTTCCTCCACTTCGTGTACTCCACGGATGAGAGCAGCAAGACCGACTCTCCGCTTCCAAGGTCAATGACAACCGGGTTATATTGTGCCGCACTCACCAACGCGCCAGAGTCTTTTTCTGCCTCTGAGATCGAGAATGAATTCACCATGTTTTTCTCTTCCGCAATTGATGGACGACCGACCGTCTATAGCTAGATCATTGCAGGACTCGGCGGCTTCTACAAGTTCTGCACTCCTCCCGGTCAGGCAGTCTCCGAAACCATTCTGGCTGCCCGATGTCCAACATATGGAGATTGTCATCCAATGAACCCCATGCGAAATACAGTTCTGATGTCCATGCTGTTCGGTTCTGCCTGTCTATTCGGGCAGTCGCAACCGGCTGAGACCAATCATCAGGACGTGCCCACACAGCAAGCGCCCGGTACGAACAATCCAGATGTCGGTAAGCAACGGCGGCCAGCACCCGCGACGCCTCAGGGGGGCGCAGCGAACACGCAGACCTCTGATGTACCAGACCAGCAGCAGCC
>CALMAV010000070.1:1169-1653 GCA_937859895.1 uncultured Bryobacterales bacterium
GGACCAACAATCCTGATGTTGCTAAGCAGCGCCGGGATGCGAATGCAACTGGGGGGACCGACACCTCAGGAAGTAGTGCTCACCAGAGCGGAGGAAAGAAGAAAGGAAAGCAGAAAATTCCTCATAACCAGACTTAGTGAGCCAGCTGAGCCTCCCGGCCGAAAGCAGGTAGTACCATTGCTTTTATTCGCTGAAGAAATCAGCAGGACGGAAGGATTGAAACCGGTTTTATGAAGGGCTTGAGGACGTTCCTTTTAAGAGGGAATATTGTTGACTTGGCTGTTGCCGTAGTTATGGGCGGAGCCTTTGGTGCAGTTGTAACTGCGTTGGTGAAAGATCTGATCACCCCGATCATTGCGGCTTTCGTCGGTACACCCGATTTCTCTGGCATTGCTTTCACCGTCAATGGCAGCAAATTCCTGATTGGCGACTTCATCAACGCTGTTCTTTCGTTCCTACTGATTGGCTCGGCTGTTTACTTCTT
>CALMAV010000070.1:1663-3657 GCA_937859895.1 uncultured Bryobacterales bacterium
AATACAGTTCTGGAGCGCGTTCGCCGTGGGCAAGCGCCGCCCGATCCAACAACTAAGAATTGTAATGAATGCCTGAGTACTATTCCCATAGGAGCGCGTCGTTGCGCGTTCTGTACCTCAGCGGTTGCTTAGACGCGTTCGACGATCGTTTCGGTCAGGCGCTCTCGAATCACCTGTTTCCAGCTGCCCTTCAGGGGAGAGTCAAGTGCTCGCTGCCGAAGCCTGCTATCCCACTCCTCTCCTTTGTAAAGCCGCAGTATGTCTGCAACGGTAACCTTCTCGGGACCGTCGGCAATCTTCTGCATCTCATCCCCGGCGGCAAGTTCGCCTTCCTGGACGATAGAGAAGTAAAAGCCCGAGCGTCCGCTTGCCCAGAACCTCTTGATCATGTCGGTCGTTTCAAAGCGCAAGGCCAGCTTGAAACAAGGCATTCTCGGCTGCGACACTTGAAGAATTGCTGACCCGATACGAAATTGGTCGCCGATCAATATAGTTTCTTCACTTAGCCCAGCCGTCGTTAGATTCTCTCCGAATGCCCCGGCTGTTAAATCGGGCAAAGCAAGTTCATTCTGCCAAAAGCTATAGTGTTCGCTCGGGTAGGCGTAAACAGCTTTGTAGGGGCCCCCGTGTACGCGCAAATCCGCTTGCTGGTCTCCTTCGAGGTTACGCCCCCGCAACGAAACTCTTCCTGTGACCGGACGCTTGAAAGAGCCGGTTTGAACTTGGCCCCTACCTGCTGATACGGTTTGCGCCTTGCCAACGTTTAAAGAAACGACGTGCGCAGAGTCGGGCATGTCCAATCTTCGCGCATTGATAAAGTCACTGGACACCAGCGCATTGGACGTGGTTTGGTGCCAATGACTCTTTACAACAGCGGACGCGCGCAATACTCTATTGGTTGAGGCGTGCGGGAGTTGCCATAACGCCTGGAATATTGCGGCTTCGAGTGTCGATCACTAATCATCGTAGTGAGCAAACTCGGAAGCTCCTTGCTTGCTCGACAGGGCTGCTTCCAGGTCGGTTGTCGAGATCTTCATGGGCGGCGAGTTCCGATTGGTGGGGCGCAGTGTGGATTCATCTTCGGCTTCGCTTGAGAACGCATCATCACTTCCGAGCTGGTTCCGCCATGAAGTTCTCGCGTTCAATCTGCTCCACT
This sequence comes from uncultured Bryobacterales bacterium, assembly GCA_937859895.1. Classification (GTDB taxonomy): domain Bacteria; phylum Acidobacteriota; class Terriglobia; order Bryobacterales; family Bryobacteraceae; genus Bog-105. The sequence goes on from CALMAV010000070.1 coordinate 2,820, forward strand.
AAACTGACGCACGTACGATTGACTTTGGCGACCTCCGTAACTGTCGCGAGTGATTGTCTATAGCTAACTCAGCACCTTTCATAGGCCCATTTGCATACACCGCTGGATGACACGCTCGAAAGGATCGAGGAAGAGCGGCGACTCTTCAAGAGTGTCGAGTGATGCCGATCTCTTGGTCGAAGCCGAGGCCAATGAATCAGCGCTGAGGTGAAATCGCTGTCCCGCTCAGCGAAAACAGGAATGCCATTAGGAAGGCTGCGATGACGGTCGAACTTAGCCACCAGGGAACTAAAAAGTTCACGCTATCCGATAGGCACGCGACAGTAATTACGGCAAATTCAACTCCGGCGAGAAGGACATGGGAGAAGAAAACAAATTGTCTGATTTTCTGTACTTCGTGGGTAGCAGGAATGAACTGTGCCGGAATCTCGAGAATGACAACGCCTGCTAACACCAGCAAGCAACCAACTAACGCCCAATTGGCGGCTGACCTGCGGCCCTCCTTATAAAACCAGAGGGCAAGCGCCTGACCGCAAACCGCCGCCAAAATAACCAGCAGTACGAAAGACACAGCTCATGGTATAGCGGGGCGTGGTTGCAAACCAGTAAACTGCTCGTTCTTTGATTGAACTATGTTGGAAGGGAGTCTGAGGCCCCCACGATCATTAATGACTGGAGAGAGCTTCCTCAACTAGTCGGTGACCGAGAGCACTTGTTACTGCTTCCTGGCCCGGCCTCCTGGACCCCGTTGCAAGTAGCAAAGAACATGCCAGGTAAAGAAAGAGCGCATCGCCTGGCGTTCTAACCTGCTGATTCATTTCTTCACGGACAGCAAGTC
>CALMAV010000070.1:3667-4019 GCA_937859895.1 uncultured Bryobacterales bacterium
CATGCACCTGCGATCTCAGTAATGTGAAAGGCGCTTCTCGGACCTTGGCTGAGCTCAGCTTTAGAGCGTTAACGTACGACTTTTAGCGTTTGGTGTAGTGAAAGCCGATCGCATCCTTCGAACCGTCATAGAGCGATCAGCAAACCCGCTTTGTTCAAGAAGCCACAGCACCCCCAAGGAGCTCAAAGCTCATCCCGATCTTCCCTGGTGAAACTTTCACCCTTGCCATTCCATCCAGCCGGTATGGAATATCGACAGCTCGGTTACTCGGGCTTGAAGGTGTCGGCTCTCAGCTACGGCACAGGCACGTTTGGCGGCACTACGGAGTTTTTTAAAGCTTGGGGCAGCAGTG
>CALMAV010000071.1:0-1369 GCA_937859895.1 uncultured Bryobacterales bacterium
AACTGCGTCCTGGCGGCACTACGCTTGAGGCAAATGGAGCGCGAGACACCGCAAATAAGCTGCTACTGGACGGAATCGACAACACGGAGATGATTTCGCAGACGTTCATTGTCAGGCCGAGCGTGGAAGCGATTCAGGAATTTAGCGTTCTGACCAGCAATGCTGGCGCCGAGTACGATCGCGGCGGCGGAGCAATCCTGGTGACGAGTACCAAATCTGGCACCAATCAAGTGCACGGCACTGCGTATGAGTATCTACGGAACTCATATGTGGACGCCAAGAATTTCTTCGATCGTAAGAACTCGCCGATTCCGCCATACAAGCTGAATGACTTTGGCGTAAGCATTGGCGGTCCGGTGATTCGCAACAAGACGTTTTTCTTTGCGAACTATGAAGGCTACTACGAACGGCTGGCATCCACCGTTGTTACTACGGTGCCGACACTCGCACAGAAGCAGGGAATTTTCACCGGCTCTGCACCTATTTACGACCCGACTACAACAACGCGAGTCGGCTCCACCTACACTCGTTCTGCCTTTCTGAACAATATTATTCCCGTCTCCCGGTTTGATCCCATTGCGGCGCGGATTGTCAGCTTATACCCGGCACCCCAGACTTCGGCTTTGATCAATAATTACGTCAGTAATCCGGTGAAGGCGACCGATAACAATCGCGGTGATGTTCGAATTGACCATCAGATAACTTCGACTCAGAACGTCTTTGGTCGCTACTCGATTGATGATGCCCAGATTCAACAGCCAAACACTTACAACAACGCCATCGGAGGAAATGAGAATGCGTTCTCAGGTTCAGATGCTACTCGTGGGCAGAATGGCGTGCTTGCTTATACAAATGCGATTACGCCGAATTTAGTAGGTGAGTATCGTTTTGGGTTCAGCAAGTACACAAGCTTTCTGCTCGCCTCACCCCTTAGCGATCCTGTGTGGTCGCAAATTCCCGGTCGTGATGCGAGTGATCGTTTTCAACCGACAGCGCCGATTATCAGTCCGTCCGGGTATGGTGGCTTAGGTGATTCGCGGTCAGAGCCGCAAGTGCGCCTGGAGCATACCTTCGAGAATATCGCCAACATCAACTGGCAGCGCGGCGAACATGGCCTGAAGTTCGGCATCGATTTTCGTCACCGCTTGATCAGCGAACCGAAGGTGGCTCCAGGTCAAAGCTCATTCGGTCGCTTTAACTTCGACAATACTTTGACGAATAACCCGGCCAGCCCAGCGGGCACCGGCAATGCTATTGCGACGATGCTCCTCGGCTACCCTGCTAGTACGACGCGCTACTTCTACCTGCCGCCCAATGCGCATGTAATTGGGAACGAGTTTAATTTTTTTGCTCGCGACGACTGGCGAAT
>CALMAV010000071.1:1379-3995 GCA_937859895.1 uncultured Bryobacterales bacterium
CTCGCAAGCTGACGTTGAATCTTGGCATTCACTACGAGATCAACACTCCGTATCACGAGGCCAACAATTACTGGGTAAATTTTGATCCAGTAACCGCACAGGTTTTGATCGCAGGCAAGAACAGTTCTTCAACAGCCAATTGGAGAACCGATTACACCTCAATTGCACCGCGCGTCGGCTTCGCCTATGAGGCGGATAGCAAGACAGTTTTGAGAGGCGGGTTTGGAATTTTCTACGATCCTCAGGCGAACGAAGGCACAACGATCCGGCAGCAGCTGCAGTGGCCTTTCGCGCTTGCGTATACGCTCACACCAGGCTCCCTCTTCCCCGGAAATACTGTCTCGCAGGGCTTTATTAGTGTTGCCGGCTTACCGCCCGGGCTGTTTAACTCGCCGTTTGGAACGCTGAAAGGAATTCAGTTCGATTTTAAAAACGCAGCCGTCACACAATTCAATCTTGGCGTGCAACGCCAGCTGTCAAGCCACTCTTCTTTCACGGTTGCCTATGTTGGGTCTTTGGGACGGCACCTTACCTGGACAGATCCGATTGACCAACCAACCCCCGGTCCTGGCAATATTCAAGCGCGACGGCCATATAACGCTCTCTATCCAAACGTACAAGGCATCAGCTATTTGGAATCGGCCGGCAACTCTGCTTATAGCTCGTTGCAAACAACATTCCAGCAGCGCTTAATGAATGGACTCTCATTTACTGCCAACTACGTTTGGGCGCACGCTCTTGATAATGCACCGTTCGATGGAGGCGCCGATGGCCCGATACCGCAAAACCCAAATGATCGCCGTGCCGCTTGGGCCAACTCGGATAACGATATTCGGCATCGCATCAACTTGTACGGGACTTATGAGCTACCGTTCGGTGCGGGAAAACGTTTTCTCAATGGCAGGTCGTTCATCGATCGCTACGTAGTGGGCGGCTGGCAGGCCAATGCGATCGCGGTAATTCAATCGGGCCTTCCCTTCACCGTTACTACTACTGGGTCGCCCACTAACACTGGTGCCGGGAGCCGCGCGGATATTGTGTACGGTGCTCCCTCCTATCCGTCGAGTCAGGGTATCGGCCAATGGTTCAACCCTCAGGCGTTCAGCATTCCCACCGGATATCGATGGGGCAATTCGGGACGTAATATTCTGGTGGGGCCGCATGAAACGAACTTCGACTTCACTGCGCAGAAGAACATTCCGATTACAGAAAGTAAGACGCTACTGTTTCGGGCGGAGTTTTTCAATGTGTTCAATCATCCGCAGTTCGCCATTCCCGCAAGTACAATTGGTGCGGCCGGAGTGGGCAGTATTAGCGCAACATCACACCCGGCTCGTCAAATTCAGTTCGCGTTGAAATTCGCTTTTTAGGCACCGAGCCGATCGCTTTTTTTTGGAGATACCTATGCCGATTGCTTCAAAGCTACGCCGCCGCGAAATGCTGGCGCTTGCAGCCGCTCCCTTCCTACGAGGGATGCCCGTTCCTAAGATCAAAGACGTGTCAGTAATTGCAACCGAGCCGGCTGGTGTGCGACTGGTGGTGGTTAAAATCCAGACCGACCAAGATGGCCTCTATGGATATGGCGACGCTACATTCACCCAGCGTGCCGACTTGGTAGTCGAGGCGGTTGACAAATATTTGAAGCCGTTCCTGATCGGGCGACCGACGGACGCGATCGAGGATCTTTGGCAGGCGATGTATAACTCGTCTTATTGGCGCAACGGTCCGGTGCTGAACAACGCTATTAGCGGCGTGGATCAAGCGCTTTGGGATATTAAGGGACGGCAAGCGGGAATGCCGGTGTACCAGTTGCTGGGCGGCAAGTGTCGTCGAGGAGCGATGATTTATTCGCATGCATCCGGCGCAGAGATTTCAGAGACCATCGACTCAGCCAGGAAGATTATGGCTCGCGGCATCAAGGTGGTTCGCTTACAGGTAGCCGTTCCAGGCCAGGCGGCTTACGGCGCGGGGCGAGCCGGTTACATTGAGCAAAGGCAGACTTCTTCAGCCGGCACGCTGCCCGAAGATGAGGTGTTCGAGCCAGAGCCGTACGTGCGGAGAACGCTTGCGCTCTTTGAGCAAGCACGGAAAGACCTCGGTCCTGAGATTGAGTTACTGCACGATTCGCACGAGCGATTACCGCCGCGGCTGGCCGTGCAATTTGCCAAGGACATGGAACCGTACCGCCTCTTCTTTTTAGAGGACGTGCTGTCGCCGGAGAACATCGATTACTTTAAACAGATTCGTGAAAACTGTACGACGCCTCTGGCCATGGGCGAACTTTTCAACAATCCACATGAGTGGAACGAAGTGATTAAGCACTCGGTGATTGATTACATTCGAGTGCACGTGACGCAGTCTGGAGGACTTACTCCTGCGCGGAAGATTGCTACCTTGGCGGAGGCATTTCAGGTGAAAACAGCTTGGCATGGTCCGGGGGATGTAAGTCCGGTGGGGCACTGCGCCAACCTTGCCTTAGATCTGGTTTCGCCAAATTTCGGAGTACAGGAGTGGACCTTTCCTTCGGAACAGCTGAATGAAGTGTTCACTAATTATCCGGAGTATAAGGACGGTTACGTGTATGCCAATGAGAAGCCGGGTTGGGGAATTGAAGTG
>CALMAV010000072.1:0-9305 GCA_937859895.1 uncultured Bryobacterales bacterium
GTGCAGATTGGCTTCAGCACCAATTTGGCGCGCCTGCTGCAAGCGCCGGGAGGTCGTGCCCTGGTTGAGCAGAAAGTGAAGCTGCTCTCCCTCATGGGCGGCAACTTTCTTCTGCCAGTGCCGGAGTACAACATCTACACCGACCCGCAGGCTGCCGCCGTTCTATTCCGAGATTGGCCTACGCCCGTTGTGTTCAGTGGCTTTGAGATTGGCTCGGCCATTACGTTCCCGTACCGGACGTTTGCGTCAGGGTTCACTTACACGGACGCACATCCGGTGGCTGCTGCGGCTCGGAGTTACTTTCCAGCTCCGGAAGATCGCGCGGCTTGGGATCCGACTGCTGTCTTGTACGCTGTGCGGCCAGATGCCGGTTATTTCGACTTGTCCGAACCGGGCCGGCTTCAACTTGGCGACAAGAACATTACGGTCTTTAAGGACAACAGAACTGGGAATTGCCGATACCTCCTCTTGCGTCCGGAGCGGGTTGCCGAAATCCGCCAACTGCTAGTCGATCTGGTAACGGAACCGCCGCTTCGCCAAACTCGTAAGTAAACTGAAAGGTATGCCTGCTATGTCTGTTGCAAATGGAGGGGGCGTCTCCCCTGTTCGATCGCCTCTGCTGGTGGTTCTCTCCTCATGGCTGATTCCAGGCGGCGGGTACTTTCTGCTAGGACGGCGCGGTCGCGGATTGATTGTTTTACTTACAGTTCTAACCGCCTTCGGTCTTGGCCGTCTGATGAATGGGTCCCTTTTTGTCCCAGGCGGAAACGGGTTTGAGACTAATGGCCGGGGTGCCCTGACTGCAACCGTGCAGCTGCCGGCCCAAGCCGATGTGCTTTCCAGACTCATCTCCTATGGTGGCTTTGTGGGTGACCTGGCCTCAGGTCTTCCGTACCTAATTTCGACGGCGCTGGGGTATGGTCCCCCTGACCAAGCAAGTCCATCGACAGACTATGGGTCCAAGTTTCTGGTAGCGGCAGGCTTACTAAATATTCTGGCCATTGTGGACGCGTATGAAATTGCAACGCGTCAGAAAGAGTAAGTCATGCCTCTGGTATTGGATCATTTCACGGTTGCCATTCTCTTTGCTTTATTTGCCAGCATCATCCTAGGCTTGGTTACTAAGCGAAGCGATCGCGAACGACTCTCGTATGGCCTGTACTGTTTCGGCTGCTTTGTCCTGGCCCTGTTCGGCATTGGCTGGTTCATGCGGCTCCTGCATGGTTGAGGAAGGAATCTGAGTGAAGACTTTTTACCTTGAGACCTTCGGGTGTCAAATGAATGCGCACGATTCCGAGAAGGTGATCGGAACGCTGTTGCAGCAAGGCTATACCCAAGTGCCTGAGCCTGAGGCGGCAGAGCTAGTTCTTTACAACACTTGCAGCATTCGCGACAAAGCGGAACAGAAGGTGTTCTATCGTCTACAGCATTTCAAGAAGAATGCGGGGGCGGGCAAAGTCATTGGAGTGCTCGGGTGTGTAGCGCAGCAGGAGGGCGAAAAGATTTTTGAACGTGCGCCGTTCGTCAGCTTGGTAGCGGGCTCGGCAAGCTACACCAAACTGCCGGAGATGCTGGTTCAACTGGAGGCAGGCAATCGTCGGGTGACTGGTTTAACCCTTGACACAGAGGACACCTTCGATACTCCATATACGCGCCGAGACAACCCACACCGCGCTTACATCACCATTATTGAAGGGTGCGACAAGGCCTGCGCTTACTGCGTCGTGCCGTTCACCCGTGGGCCGGAGCGGAGCCGAACCAGTGAAAGCGTACTGAGGGAAGCTACGGCGCTTACTGAGCGGGGTTATACAGAAGTTCAGTTGCTTGGACAGAACGTGAATAGCTATCGCGATCCATCTCCCACCGGCTATGACTTTGCGCAGCTACTGCAAAGGACAGGTGAGCTTCCAGGCATGCGCCGGGTCCGATTCACTACCTCGCACCCGCGCGACTTCGTCAAAGAAATTATAGACGTAATCGACAACAACGAAGCTTTGTGTAACCATGTGCACCTGCCTGTGCAGTCGGGCTCAAGCGAGGTGCTGGCGCGCATGCAGCGGCTCTACACTCGCGAACAATACATGCAGCGGATTGAATGGATGAAGGCTGCCAAGCGGGATATTGCAATTACGACAGATATCATCGTCGGCTTTCCTGGTGAGACCGAGGCGCACTTCACCGAAACTCTGAAGATGGTTGAGCAGGTAGAGTACGACGCTATGTTTATCTTCAAGTACTCGAGGCGGCCGAATACGCCGGCGCTGAACTATGAGGACCAGATTCCAGAAGAAGAGAAGGTGCTGCGCTTCCAAATTCTGACTGAGCTGCAGCGCACAGTGCAGATGCGCCGCAACGCTAAGTATGTCGGACAACGGGAAGAGGTGCATGTGGAAGGATTCAACTCGGCAACGGGGCAGTGGATCGGGCGCACCTCCCAGAACAAGATGTTGAACTTCGGAGACCCATCGTTTCCGGCCCCGACAGGAAGCGAGACCCTGGTGGGCAAATACACGGATGTCTTAGTGACGCGCGCGAGTCCGCACAGCCTCGCCGGCGAGCGCGTTGGAACTCAGTCGCCGGTCGTGCAGTAGCCTTGATGATATGGGTAGCGACAAATATATGGAAGTAGAGATGAAGATTCGCGGTCTGATGATGGACCCGATGAGTAACATGCCCATCGTCGTCCTGAAAGATTCCACTGGAGAGTCGGTGCTGCCGATTTGGGTTGGTATCTACGAGGCGAATGCAATTGCTTTGGAAATTGAGAAAGTAACTACGCCGCGTCCGATGACACATGACTTGATCAAAGTTTTGCTCATGGGTCTGGAGACGTCCATTAAGAAGGTAGTCGTTAGTGAACTGAAGGACGACACGTTCTACGCGCTCATTTGGTTGGAGCGCAATGGTGAGCTGATCAGTGTTGACTCTCGGCCGAGCGATGCACTGGCCTTGGCGCTGCGCCATGACTGCCCGATTTATGTAGAAGAGCGGGTACTGCAATCATCCAAAATGTCAACTGCTTCGTCGGAGAAGGTGAACAGCGAGGAGCTGCGGAAGTGGCTGGAAAACCTGAATGACGAGGACTTAGGTCGGTATAAGATGTAAATTCACCGTAATAAAAAAGGCCCGAACGCTCAAGGAGCTTCGGGCCTTTTCTATTTGCAGTGCAACTTAACGTCGGCGTGTGCCTTTGCGGGCAGGCGCCGTATTTTGAACTCCCGGAATAGTGGGGTCTTTGAAGGTGAGCACGTAAGGATCTTTTGTGAAGCTGTCAGCTACACCAGAGAACTCTACCTTTTCACCGACCTTGATTTTGTCTAGTGCTGTAGCAGGCAGCGGCTGTGAGAACTCGAGCGCTGCATCGGCTTTGGTTGGATCTGTTACGCCAATCGTCACCTTGGTCGGACGGTCTGGCGGATCAACTGAAATAACTGTCCCAGAGAAGTCTTTCACCCCACCGGCGCCGGCAGGAACTTCGACGTCTTTCATGCTGCTATTGAAGAACTGCGGTCCGTTGTCAGCTGTCAAACTAGTTTCAATGCTGTACCACAGCTTGAACGCCGGGTCTGATGCCATGCGGGCATTCATCGCGTCTGCCTCCTTGTTAGCTGCATCAGCACCACTGGTGATCTGCAGACCCTCGGGCGGCACAGCGGCAGTCTTGGCTTGATCGAGAAGGGCCTGTTTGCCTTCATCGCTGCCATGAAACTGGGTGTAAGCCTTGTTAAAGTAGTCCATCAACTGAGCCCGAGTGGCTGCCGGCAAAGCGCCAGGTCCATCGAACTGCGCAGCGCGGGCGTACTCAAATAAGCCTTCTGGATACTTCTTTTCGCCGATGAGACTCTTGGCGTAAATAGCGGAGATGTTTGCCTGGTCAGGATTTGCCTGCAAGCTGGCTTTGTACTCGCTGTCAACGGTCCCAGTGTCTTTCTTGGCACTGGCATTGTACGCCAGAGCGTTATGTGCGAGTCCAATCGCCTGAGCCTTCGCCTTATCGAAATCAGCCTGCTGCACTGTTGCGGGTTTCTTAGAGGCGTCAAAAGCATCCGGTGCCCCGTCGATAACCGCATGGGCCGCTGTGTCGATTTTGCTTTCAAGATCCGGCGCAGGGTTTGCTCCCCCGACCTGCGGACCGTACAGGACTACAAAATAAGCGGCGCGGAAGTTCTTCGGATCAGTCTGCAAAATCTCGTTCGACTTGTCCAACAGCTTCTGTTTCGCTGTAGGATCGGTGCCGGCAAGCTGACTGAGGGTAACCAGGTAGTATTGATTACGCTCCTGCGAGTAATCCGTTTGAGGATACTTCTCCTGCCACGTATTCAACAGATCCAAACGCGCTTTCGGATCAGAGGTCTGAGTAATCTTTAGATAAGTATCATACTCCGCACGGTCTTTCCAGTTTTTCGTTCCGGCCGCGCCTTGCGCTCCCGCCGTGCCTTGACCTGCTGCGCCCTGTTGTCCCGCCGCAGGCTGCTGGCCTGCTGCCGGTTGCGTTCCCCCTGCTGTTCCCGCTTGTCCGGCGAGAACAGAGGCCGGAACCAAACTTGACAAGAGAGCGACCGCACCCGTCGCAATCATTGGCTTATTCGCTCTCATAAAACTAAACTCCACGGTTGCCTCCTCGGAGGAATTCTTAAACGTCTTGAAACTAGGAAGCGGTTGTCGGCAGCTCTCTGGTTTGACGCCCAAAGCCGCTACCCCGTACCCCGGTCTATCATATCCATGCCGCTGACTTACTCGTGCATGTTACCGAACAACAAGCCGGAGTATAACGAATCAGGGTTCGGCCCACAACACTTCTTACCCGGTTAGATGCCGCTTCAGGCCAAGTTGTTCCCAGTCGAACTGACCGATTCGTAACCAGGGCCGCTAGTCATGTTACTATCCGATTCCATGCGGATTGTAGACCTGCTGGTAATTGCTCTCTATCTCCTTGCGATTACCTGGTTTGGAGCGCAATTCAAAGAGAGTCAAAGCAGCTTGAAAGACTACTTTCTTGGTGGTCGGGGAGCTCCCTGGTGGGCCATTGCGTTTTCCATTGTCTCGGCCGAAACAAGTACCCTTACGGTGATTGGAACGCCGGCCATTTCCTTTGCTGGTAATTTTACTTTTCTTCAGTTGATCCTCGGCTATCTGCTAGGGAGGATCGTAGTTGCCACATTGCTTCTGCCCCAGTACTTCCGCGGAGAAATGTTTACTGCTTACGAGCTGATGCAGCGCCGATTTGGGCCACGCGTTCGCCGTTTTACTGCCGGAACGTTTCTGCTTTTGCGTGCGCTGGCCGAAGGGGTACGAGTGTTCGCCGTTTCCATTGTGATCTCGGTGATCTTAGGCACGGGCGAAATTCTCTCTATCGCAGTGATCGTGATCCTTACGCTCTTCTATACGTTCCAGGGCGGAATGACAGCTGTTATTTGGACCGATGTCGTACAGATGATTCTGTATGTCGGCGGTGCGCTCCTCAGCTTCTGCATCATGTTGCACCTGGTAACTGGCGGCTGGACGCATGTGCTGCAGGCCGGAGAAGCTGCACACAAATTTCATATCTTCGATTTTCATTTTGCCTTTAACTCTGCTTTCTTTCATCAGCCTTACAGCTTCTGGGCGGGCCTGATTGGTGGTTGCTTTCTGACCACGGCCAGTCACGGGACAGAGCAGTTGCTGGTGCAGCGGTTGCTGGCTGCCCGAAGCGAGGCCGATGCCCGGCGCGCGTTGTTTGTGAGTTGGCTTTTGGTGTTCTTTCAGTTCACCCTGTTCCTGGTAATCGGAGTTGTGCTGTTTGTTCTCTACCGTCAGAATGGGCACGCTCCTCCGTCCGTCGCTGAGCGGACCTATCCTGAGTTCATCTGGGCTCAACTTCCCATCGGGGTTGCGGGTTTAGTCATGGCTGCGATCCTGGCCGCTGCCATGTCGAATCTGAGCGCAGCTTTGAATGCTTTAGCATCCACAACGGTAATGGATTTTCTACGCCCTCTTCTGCCAGGACGCGCTGAGTCCTCCTATTTGAGAACAGCGCGCTGGGCGACGGTGGTTTGGGGTGCTGTGTTGTTCCTGATCGGCTTGCTGGCCCGGCACTGGGGGCGAATTTTAGAGGCCGGCTTGTCAATTGCCTCCGTTCTGTACGGCGCCTTACTGGGCGTGTTCTTGCTCGGCGTATTGACGAAGCGAACCGGTGAATCAGCCGCAATTACCGGCATGGCCGCGGGTTTCCTTGCCACACTTCTGCTGCGAAGCTACGTAGCTTATACCTGGTACGTGCTCATTGGAACGACTACCACGTTCACGGTCGGTTATGCGGCTAGCTACCTGTGGCAGGAGAGGAGTCTGGCTTTTGAACGGCAGTAGCACGGGCGACGCACAGGGCAAGCCGGTGAGCCTGCAGCGGGTGCTCGGCTTATGGAGTGCAGTCTCCATCGTGATTGGAACCGTGATTGGGAGTGGAGTATTCCTGGTGCCCTCCACGATGATTCGCTACGTTGGATCGGTTCGCGAGCTCTTTGTCGTGTGGGTGGTAGCGGGCCTGCTGAGCCTGTTTGGAGCTCTCACCTATGCCGAACTGGCTGCTGCCATGCCGGAGGCCGGCGGCGAATATGTCTATCTGAGCGCGGCTTATGGACCGTTCTGGGGCTTTCTCTACGGCTGGACCCAATTCTGGGTCGCCAAGAGCGGTTCAATCGCGACACTGGCCGCAGGCTTCTACACCTATCTGACGATCTTCATACCGGCACTGGCAAAACCAGTCCTTATCACCCCATTGCATATTGGCCCTGGCGGAAGCCTATTCGGCATCTATTGGGGCCAACTGGTGGCAATCGCGATCATTCTGCTGCTAGGGGGAGTGAATTCCGTTGGTGTGCGCTCAGGTGGCAATCTGCAGGTGATGATTACTGCCGTTAAGATGGCGCTGATTGCGGGCGTTATCGCGGTCGGGCTACTCTCGGGCAAGGGCGACCCCTCGTATCTGGCAGCCCATATCCCGAGTGCCGGGGGAGTGGCGGGCTTTTTCGCTGCTATGGTCAGCGCACTCTGGGCTTACGACGGATGGAACAACGTCAGCATGGTGTCGTCAGAAATTTCCGAGCCGCAGCGTAACCTGCCTCGATCGCTCATCTTCGGAACGGCTGCGGTGATAGTGACGTACTTGCTGATCAATCTATCCTATTTCTATGTTCTAAGCCCGGCCAACGTGGCGGGGAGCAAGCATGTGGCTGCCGATATGATGACCAAGTTGTACGGCATGCCGGCCGCAACAATGGTGATCATCGCAGTTTTAATTTCGATATTTGCAGCATTGAATGGCTCCATCCTCACCGGTTCCCGCGTTCCCTACGCAATGGCTCGCGACGGACTGTTCTTTCGAGCTTTGGGGAAGGTGGACTCCCGGCACCGGACTCCGAGCGTTTCCATCATTTGGCTCTGTCTTTGGTCCTGTATTGTTGTGTTGAGCGGCTACTTTGACGACTTATATAATTTCGTGATTTTCGGTTCCTGGATTTTGTACGGACTCACTGCCATCTCCGTGTTGGTACTGCGGCGGAAGGCACCGAACATGCCAAGACCGTATCGGGTAATTGGGTATCCAGTGGTGCCAGTACTCTTTGCTGTTGTCGCATGTCTGTTGCTGCTCAGTACTTTGCAGACGCGACCACGAGAATCGTTAATGGGCTTAGGGTTGATGGCGAGCTCGGTCCCATTCTATTTTTACTGGAAGCAAAAAAGCCTGCGCGAGATGACAAAACAGCGCAACTAAATTGTGAAATTATCGAATGTACCATTAGTACTAATATATAAATTAAACTCAATTACAACCTGTTAACCGCGTGTTCTATTGAAAGTCAGTCCGAACAACCACTAAACTGCCTTTAAATCCACCATTTGGACTTATGTCCACTGTGGCGTGAGAATGGACCCATTGAAGGGGAGTTTGGATGGTAGGAGGCGCTACTTTGGACGTAGATAAGATGCTCGCTGAGTTACGGCTTGAACGAGAGCAGATTGAAGAAGCAATTCTCACTTTGGAGCGGCTCGCACGTGGTCGGGGAAGACGTCGAGGTCGTCCGCCGGCCTGGTTAAAGGATGCTTCCGGGATTGTGACAGGTGAGAACGGGCATGAGACGGCCGAGCCTTCAGCAGAGCCGCGACGCCGGGGTCGGCCACCCGGATCGAAAAGTAAAGCGGCACCGCAATTAGCAGCCGTTTAAAGGTGAAGGGTGCCTTAGTAGAGCAGAAAGGGCTTCCGCCGGTCGCTAAACCTGGACACTTCTGCCTGCGAAGTCGTCCAGAGGGCACTAGCGTCTTTGTTGTGTTGCAGGCCGTCGACGACAGCGCGGTTACCGATGAGTGCGGCGCACTTGCCGAAATCCATCTTTCCAGGGAATAGCGATTGTAGGGCAGCCGCAAGCTCAAGCCCGGCTCGCGTGCTGTCAAAAGCCTCACGATCGGTAACGACAAAGCGGACGCCTCCGACATCCACTCCGAAGAAGTTTGAGCTGGTTGGGCGAAATCGAGTCGGGTAAACACGCAGCCCTGGAATGAAACGACTATTCAGGTAACGGGCGAGCGCAGGTCCGTCAATCCAGGAGGCGCCAATTTGCTCAAAAGGGGAATCAGTTCCTCGTCCTACTGAGAGGGCCGGTTCTGCCTCAATCATGGCGATTCCCGGGTAGAGCAGTGCGGCGTTCAAGCTGCGCATATTCGGCGATGGATTCACCCACGTCAGGCCGGTTGTGTCGAACCAGTCACCGCGCTCCCAGTTCTGAACTTTAGCCACGCGCAGCTCAGCACCCCAATGGGACTCCGTGTTGGCCATAGTCGCCAGTTCGCCAAACGTCATTCCGTGTCGAACGGGAATGTCGTAGCAGCCAACGAATGACTCCAGGTCTTTCTGCATGACAGGACCTTCGACGTGGGTGCCCGTAATCGGATTTGGGCGATCCAATATCCAAAGGGGCTTATGCGCAGCTCCAGCCGACTGGACGGCGTAGAGCAGCGTACAGGAGTAGGTGTAGAAGCGCGCGCCTATGTCCTGGATATCGAAAACCAGGGCGTCAACCTTGGCCATTTGGCCGGGAGAAAGCCGGCGCTGATTCGGTTGGTAGAGGCTCTCAATCGGCAAGCCGGTTGCTGTGTCACGGCTGCTGGCCACATCGGAGTCAAAGTTGCCGCCCAAGCCATGTTCGGGCGAAAAGAGAGTGACGATATTTACTCCAGCCGCACGCATGATGTCGACATTGCGGCGACCCTGGCGATCAAGTCCGGTGTGATTGGTGATCAGTCCGACATTCGCGCCGTGCAGAAGGGCAAAG
>CALMAV010000072.1:9315-12253 GCA_937859895.1 uncultured Bryobacterales bacterium
CGCTTACCCAGCAACTCGTGAAAGCCAGATTGGGAAAGAACATCGAGACCGGTCAGCGCTGTGGCATTGCGGTTCACAATGCGGTGAACGCCCGCCCCAGCAATGGTCTCGTTGTAGCCGGTCAATTTGACTTCGTTCGGGACTGAGATTCCGTAGGTGGCTGCAACAGCAGTAGCAACACGGGCACGCAGGGAGCTGAGTGACTTGATCCCGTGAGGATGAACGACGTTGGTCAGAAGGACAACAAAAGTGCGCGTAGTAGGGTCTATCCAAAGCGATGTGCCGGTGTAGCCCGTGTGTCCGAAAGAGCCAATTGGAAAGAGTTCGCCACGATTGCTGGAAAAAGACGAGTCAATATCCCAGCCGAGACCGCGAATCATCGGTTGGTCGGCCGGACTGGCCGGCTCCGTGAACTTCTTGACAGTTAAGGGATTGAAGATGCGAACACCGTCGAGTTGCCCTCCGTTGAGGAACATTTCGGCATAACGGGCAAGATCGTCGGCAGTTGTAAATAGCCCGGCATGGCCAGCCTCTCCACCCATGGCACGGGAACGCGGGTCGTGGACCTGTCCGCGCAGGGGCTGCTTGGTATCGGGGTCAATCTCGGTGGGGGCAATGCGCGAGCGAAGGGCGGGGGATGGTTGAAAGCCGGTTTCTTTCATCCCAAGCGGACCGTAGATGTTTTCGCGGGCAAATTCAGGAAGGCTGGTGCCCGAGAGGCGGCGTACCATTTCGCCCAGCAGAATAAAATTCGTATCGCTGTAAATGAATCTTGCGCCGGGCGGGGCAATGGGCTTTTCGGCCAAAGCTTTCCCCACGCCGGTGTCATATCCACTCCAGCGCGGGCCCATCTCAAAATCCGGTTGAAAACCTGAGAAATGCGTCATCAGCAAACGAACGGTGATGTCGCTTTTGCCGCCTTGAAACTCCGGAAGATACTTGGTGACTGGGTCGTCGAGCCGAAGCTTACCCTCCTCGAAGAGCTTCATGATGCAGGGTGTAGTTGCGACCACTTTGGTGAGGGAGGCGGCATCAAAGATGGTGTCGATTGTCATTGGCTCGCGAGTCGGCAGTAGCGAGCGGGAGCCGTAAGCGGCGCGATACGCTATTGTGCCGTCATGGCCGATCAGCAGAACAGCACCAGGAACCAGGTTTGCCTGCACAGCCTCGTTCAAGATGGGGTCGAGGCGCGCTTTCAGTTGCACCGAAACGTCCGCCGTCGGTGGATTCTGGGCAAGAGCTGAAAGAACAGAGCCATAAGCGACTGCAATAGCCGCTAGCTTAGATGGAGACAATTGCATGAATGGCAAAACTTCAGGCTAACTGATCGGCGCAAGCGGACATGATGCGCGTTCGCTTAGCGCCTCCCTTAACAATCCGCTACTTATTCTGGCTTAGCCTGCGGAAGTAGCCAGCGACAGCATCCCGATACTTCTCGGGCGAAGTCTCATGTGTGCCGGTTCGAGTGCCGGCGCTTTCGTCTTGGCCGACACGCCTGGACAGTTCTGCTTCCAAACGCTCCAGACTATTCAAAGCATTACCGCTGATGCGGGCATCGAGTAAGCCATCCTGTGCCCCGGTAAGGTGCTGCAAGCTACCCAATGCGTTATCAATGGAGCCGTTAAGCACCCGATCGGTAGGATTGGTTTGCGCGCGCAGACCGTTCAGTTCACGAATGGCTTTCTGCACGTCCTGAGCGTTTAGGGTGGGCTGCCCTTCGCCGCCCATCGTGCTCGCTCCGCTTTGCCCTTGAGCCTTGCCGGCGCGCTGCCGTTGCAGTTGTGCGCGTAGGTCCTGTACCTCCGCCAGAGCTTGCGCTGTCTTGCCACTACGCTGAGTAGCTGCGGTTTGCCCGGTGCCGTTCAACGTGTCTCTAACACCCTTCAAGTCACGCGTTAGCTGCTGCAGCCCGGCAGTTACGTTGTCTTCCATCTGCAAATTACGATCCCCGTAACCCTGGCGAATCCACTCCGCATTTTTCTGCATGCGCAAGGCAAGTTCTTTACTTTCGGCATCCGACAGCGCTCGTGACATCTTCGACGATGCATCTGGACGAGTTGCTGCCAGATTTCGCGACTGCCCCTCCATCTGTTTCTGCAACTGCTCCAGCTGAGCGGCTAATTGCTCTTTCTCGCTGGCTACCGACCGTTCGCTCTCCGTAGGCTGGTGGGGCGCACGCAATTGATTCGGATTGAACGGACGCCGAAAGCCATAACCATATCGCCGGCTGTTCGGGTCGTTCATCTCCGGCATACCTTCGCCTTCTTCGCTTCCTGGTGAGTTGCCGAAGGGATTGCGAAGGCTGTTGCGGCTGGAGCCGTACATTTGCTTCATACGGTCAGCCAATCCCTTTTGCGCCTCGGCTAGCTGCTGGGCTTGCCGGGCCATCTCGTCTACGCTTTGGCCCGCGTCCTTGCGCATCATCTCGCGAATCTGCTCCTGGGCTTCGCGTAGGTAACTAGCGGCTCGCTCACGTGCGGCTTCATCGTTACTACCGACGGCTCTCCGCATCTCATCTTCCGCTTTATCAACCGAGCTGCCGGCACGTTGCAAAGCCTCGGTGTTTCGCTGCCCGGACAACGATGCGCCGCCCTGAGACGAAGATGAAGCGGAGCCTAACTGAGGCGATCCGGCCCGTCCACTCTGCCCTTGGCTGCCCTGCGATTGCTGCCCACTCTGCGATGCGCTTTGCCCGCTCTGCCCCTGTGAGCTCTGTGGTGAATTCTGCGCGAGCTGTTTCAATTGCTGCTTCAGCTCCTCTGCCTCGCGCCGCAGCTGCTCTTCCTGCCATCGCTGTTCCACAGCCTGTTGCTGCCCACCTTGTGCGGCTAACTCTTGCTGCCGACGCGCTAATTGTTGCAACCGCTCATAAGCCGCATCCAGTGCCTCCGATTTTCCTTGGCCGCCATCGGGCTGCGGAGTCTGGCCGGTCTCGTAC
>CALMAV010000073.1:0-2001 GCA_937859895.1 uncultured Bryobacterales bacterium
TTCCAAGCTCGCAAAGCCGGTTGTCTACTCAAAGATTTCCATACCTGGGCCGATGGCCTCCTTTGCGCGAATGGCCGCTCTTTCGCCTGATCTCGCTCCAGAGGAACTGCTGCCTGCCTTTGCCCGCAATGTTGTGACTAACGGTTATGAGGCAGCGGGCAACGAAGCCCTGCAGCAGACCGAGTATCTGCGCCTGGTGGTTCGTTACTTGGCGGAAGCTCGGGAACTCCAATCGCTAGCCGGCAGCAACCGCAAGATTGTGATCCCGACCTGTGATAGCGAAGAGACCGGCCGGCTGCTGAAAGCGCTCGGTTACCGGATGCGCGGCTCCTGCGGCAGCGACATCGTGCTCGAGACGGTAAACCCGACTCGTGCTTTTCTGACCGTTGACTCCGGGTTCCCCCTTGCAGAACTTGAGGCAGACCTACGGGCTAATCACCGCTTCGAACTGCCCTATGCGCCGACTGAGGTGCCGGTGCTTTACGATGCGCACTACTGGATGACTGCGGCGGGCCGCAACAGTCAGCCTGAGTTTATCGGTGCCTTTCTGTCTGATCCCTCTCTGTGCCGCTTGTATCTAGGGCTGTCTCACGTTGACCGGCAGACGGCCGAAGTACTGCGGCATCAGGCGTCCCCAGCCCGGCTGAAGGTTTATGCCCATGTGCTCGACTTTTATGGTGGCATGTTCCAGGTCCGCGATGGAGCCGCCGTGGTTCCAGGCTCTCCTCGTGGTTGGCAGTCGCTGGTAGGTGCATCACCTTCCAACCCCGGCCAGTTTTTCGAAAAGCTTCTGGCCACCGACGATGGGTGGGCAGCCAGCTACTTTGACTCACTCTCGCGCATTAGCGGGCCTACAGCGGACTACCTTACCCAGCCCGATCGGTTGCGCCGCTTCTACGATGCCCTGCGTGGCAAAGTCACCACTCCCGGGCCCGCGCGTCCGGTATTTCGTTCCAGCACTGAACTGATGCTGCTCACCACCGCTCTCCGAATTGACCCCAATGGGCAGCCCCATATTCCTGGCAACCTCGAAATCTGGCGCAATCTGTTCATCAAGCATCCGCATGGGAAGTACGATGGCAAGCTGACGCGGTCAGCTAGTTCCTGGCGTAGCAGCGACGATCTGTTAGAGGCTTTGTTTGGCCTTAGCCGGAAAACTGTTGAGAATGAACCGCTGCGCATTTTTCTTGCTTTGAATGACATTGATCGAGAGCGAGCCCGCCCCCTCTCCCCTGTGCTTGCTCAACGTCTGGTCAATGCTCACCGTGCGTACAATGCTCAGTATTCAATCTTCGCTGACGTACCGGAGCTTACCGAAGCTTCCATTGGTCGTTACCTTGATGCTTCCGCTGATATTTCATCTATCCGAGATACTCCGTTGCGTGCTGATACGCTCGGCGTATTCCAATCGGAAGTGGAGTTGTGGCGCATTCTTTCGGTTCGTGCGGCAATCAATCGATCTGGAGTGGATGCAACTTTTACAAAGGTCATCGCGCCCTTCGGGAAATTCCATGATGAGGCTGAACTCTTCGACGCGGGGCGGGCCGGTGTTGAGGTGTTGCTCAGCGCAGCCCACACCCGTGATTTAGGTTTGCATTCGCGTCAGGAGCAATTTACAGATCTGCTGGTAGGCAAATTGCAGCCGGGTGATACCGCTTTGCCGTACTCGCCCTCTGAAACATTTCTGCGTGTGTTTGATGCGCAGCGTCTCTTCCCGCTCGATACTCTCTTCACCTTGGCCGATAAGAAGGGCAAGCTGGATAGCAAGACGGCCAAGGCTTTCAACGAGCAAATGGAGCGGATTTCGGAAAGCGACTCCAACCGCGCCTCGCTCTCTACCGAAGAGAAGAATTCTTACTCAGTTGGTTACTGGAGCAACCGCCATTTAGACGCGGAGCGTAAGTTTAGCCTGGAGAAAGTTTCCGATCGCAAAGATATTCGCGACGCTCTTGCTCCATTCCTGCGCGACTCTCTGGTCGGCTTGCTCTACAGCTACTACGC
>CALMAV010000073.1:2011-2406 GCA_937859895.1 uncultured Bryobacterales bacterium
ACTACGCACCTGCTGGTTCGCAGCTGCTCACTACTAATCCACAGTTGGTTCGGTCGCACGATTTTATCGGACAAGAAGGCTCAATAGCCAGCTGGCGGCAAACCGAAGTCAGCGGCAGTGGATGGCCCGCCAGTGCCGGTGGCCGCCTCACTGGCTCTCTTGTTGCTTTGCCCTATGCCATTGCCGAAGCCGAACAGAACTTTCTTTCGCCTAAACGGGAGCAGGCTCTAATCTGGGCTGATTTGGTCCCCCAGATGATTGCGAGCGTCACGGTCACGCGTTGGCGGGATATTCGGCCTGAGCAACTCCGCTATGTCGCTCTGCATATTCAACGAGGTCGTAATTTGGTGGCCGCGGCTGCTCTTGACCCTGCCGTTGAAAAACCCGTACTTGCC
>CALMAV010000073.1:2416-6533 GCA_937859895.1 uncultured Bryobacterales bacterium
CACCTTCACGTGTCGAGTGGCTGAGCGATCATCTTCACTTGAGCCGCTTCACTGATACTGCTGCCGAAATCCCAACGTCAGTTCTATATGCAATGGCAGACGACCCAACGCTGAAAGGTATCTCCCCAGACCAAACTTCCCGCCAGATGGACGCTCTCTTAGCCGAGAACCCGAAGAGCCTGACGGCCGCAGTGATTAACCGAACCTTTGGAACCCCTAAACCCAATCTCACTCACTCTTACCAGCCCGGCCTGCTATATCTTCGAACCTTTCCGGCACTGATGGGCTTTTCCAGTCGGATCCTTGCGGAAAGTTGGGAATCGAACAATCTTGCTTATGCAGCACTTGCCGACCAAGTGGGAACACCTGTCAATCAGTTGGACGCATATGTGCCGGAGTGGAATCGCTCGGCTATAGAGAACATCTTCGCAACGCATCTGGAAGACTGGCCAGCCCTGCTCCGTTCATTGCAGATTACTGCCCGGAATGTAAAGCAGCAGAGCAGCCAGGCTCCTGTTCACATGGCAGGAAACTAAAGGAATCACCGTGCGTAAAATCCTTGGAATTACCGGTATTGCATCAGTTATGTGTCTGGTGGCTGCCCTGCCGCTCCTTACGCTCCGGCTGCATGCCGCACAAGATGGAGATCAATCCACTTTTCATGTCAAAGTCGACATGGTGGTGCTCTCCTTTACTATTACCGACAGCAAAGGCAAGTACGTAAACGGCATCAAGCCTAAAGATCTCAGGGTGTTTGAGGACGAGATCCCACAGAAGCTTTCCACGTTTGCCGAAGGCAACCACGCGCCGCTCCAAGTTTTAGCAAACAACGAGACCCGCCCTCTGCACCCAGGAGAAGGGGGATCTGCTCAATCAGTCGCGATCAATCTGCGGGCTGACTCTACGGGGACCAACGTCTTTGTTCTGTTTGATACCAGTAACTACATGTATCGGGGATTTGTATACGCTTCCGATGCGATTGCTGATTTCATTCGCGGACTAGACCGTGCTGATTCTATTGCGGTGTACACGTACAGCCGTAATCTCAATCGTGCTGTTCCGCTCAATCGTGATCGAGCCCTTGCCATTTCCGGCCTGCGTCGCGCAGTGGCGGGTGACGATTCGGCTCTTTATAACTCGCTCCTGCTCACAGTTCGTGATGCTGCGAAAGTACCTGGTAGGAAGGTTGTAATCGTCTTCTCGAATGGACCTGACAACGCGAGTATGGTGGCTCCCGATGACGTCCGAGCCGTAGCTGAAGACGAGGGTATCCCCATCTATGTCATCTCCACCAATGAAGTTAGTAAGGATGCTGTTTCCAGCAATATCTTCAAGCGCATTTCCACCAACACCGGCGGCAAGAGCTACTTCGCAAAGACATGGCAGAAACAAGTCGAAGCTTTCGAATCAATTCGTGAGGATCTGGGAAACAGTTATACGGTCACCTACTATCCCCAGCCAAATCCAAATGAAGGGTTCCGAAAAATTCATGTTGACCTGCCTGATGAAGCGATGAAGAAATTCAAGGTTCGCGCCCGCCCTGGTTACCGGCCCCAGCGCGGCATCTAGCTCTAACGTCCGCGGATACTTCGTCGGCTGAATAACTCCAGCCCTGCTATGTAGCTGCGGCCTGGAAGCCTCACGCCCGGTATTTCTTGGTAGCCGGCATTCGCAGCATTGTTGACTTGTAGGTACGGTTTGACGTGCGTCCACTCGCGCTCGATGGATAACTCCACCAATGGATACGCGTCCTGCCTATATCGTTGCAGCACTCCGGTCCGCAGATGCGTTGTAACTTGCTGAGGTAAATGCCCCCACCAAGTCAGCGTTCCTGAATGCACAGGATAAGCAAAGAGATACTTGGCCTGCTGGCCACTTAAAGCTTGCTGAAATCCGCGCAGTCCGGCGTACGTAACGTCGAGGCGCTGCCCTGAACTGATTTGCCAACGCCATGCTGCCTCCACTCCTGTAAAGCGCAGATTGTCAATGTTGGCAGCTCGCCAGATACTACTTGCACTGTTACGAACGTAATCAATGTTGTCCCGATCGTACCGTCGAAAGATAACCACGTCGGCTGTGTTTCGCTGCCAGTTAACATGCGCACCACCTTCGAAACTCCAGGCGCGCTCAGCCTTTAGGTTTGGATTCCCTACGTTTGCTGGGTCTGAATAGTACAGGTCAGTGAACGTAGGTAATCGGAATGCACCGCTGGCTGAGGCATGGAAGCGTACTCGGCTGTTCAGCCAGTAACCCCCTGAAAGAGAAGGCGTGGCAACGGTTCGACCCCCGGTGAAGTACTCTTCACGCACGCCCGCGTTGATCGAGAATCGTCGGAGTGCTCGCGCGTCAACGCTGACATAACCCGCGCCGCGATCTCGCGTGTGGGTTCCGAGATTGGTGCTGTCAATACTATCGCGGTATCCCTCCAGGCCGTAATAGACTCGTGTGTTTGCCCGAAGCTGATTCCATCGCCGGATGGCAGCCTCCCAGCTCTCGGTTGCGTGCCTATTCTCATACAGTGCCGGTCTGTACCGAAATAAATCGAACAGATCCGTATGCCGTCTGAAGCTGAATGCGAGTTCCGTATGCTCTCCCAACGTCTGGCTCAGTCCTGCAAACCATCCCCGTGTTCGCTCCCAGGATGGGTAATTGCCATAGAACCCGGCCGCACCAAATGGCCGGTCACTTGACCCCAGCAGTAACCGTGTCAACCCCAGGCTGGAACGCCAGTTGCTCTCTGAGCCAAGTGCAAGGCTGCGGTAGTCGCGGTTAGCCATAAAACCTGTCGAGAGCTCTCGCGTGAACGTGAACTCCTCTGTAAGAGGTCCTCGCACGTAGGACACCAGCCCGTCTTGCCCGTTCGTCCCAAAGCTGCCGCCATAAGCACCGACACGCACTTCGGTGACCTCCGGCGCTTTAGTTAGAAAGTTCACTGCGCCGCCCACAGCATCCGCCCCATACAGTGTTGAACCGCTCCCTTCCAGGACTTCGATCCGGTCAATCGCGGCGAATGGAAACGGCAGATCCAGGTTGTTGTGTCCCGTCTGCGCGTCATTCAAACGCAGTCCGTCAATCAGCACCAGCGTCTGCCCGAAAGACGATCCACGTATGGAGAGGTCGCCCTGTACGCCAGGCGCTCGCTGCCGCACATCGACGGCTGGTTCTGATTGCAGCGCATCTATCGCATTCCGGTAGACGCTAGGTGATTGCCCGATGGCAAGGCTATCCACTGTACGGTCTGCTTCTTCGAGCGGTATCGGCGCGTACGTGCCAGTCACGACCGTGCGATCTTCGTGCTTTGCGGGGTTCGGCACCGCCGCGTTTGGCACACTCGCATCCTGTCCGCCCAGGCACAGCGTGGCACAGAAACTCAACTGAAGCAGAGTGCCTAGGTGGCTGCCGGACATCTATTACTCAGTCTCATTCGCGGGAGTTTTCCTCCTGCGAGCATCACTTAATTATCCTCATGCTGCCGCTCGGTCACCGTATGGAATTATCATTATCCGCTTGCCAGACCACGCTGGCGTCAGGCCGGTTCCTGCAAGTGGGTCTCTTCCAAGAATATGTCTTCCGGAGTACTGGGCTGGAGAAGTAACAGTTCAGCCTTTGTATCCCTTACTAAGACTAAGAGACAAACCTATCTGGACAATCCACAATACGTTTAGCGGTTGACTGGTCAGAGTCTCTTCGCCGACCGGAAAGGGGGTCTCGCATTCCAGCTTTAACTTCTACCAAACATTTTCTTCAGCACGTCTTGGCTCGCCTGGTCGGAAACGACCTAGTGGTTTGTATCGACTGCCGCACGATCCTAAAGCGATCGGCCAGTTGTCCGTGTGAGACCTGCAATGCGGATCTCTGTGACTCTGAGAGTCACTACAGTTTCGACGGTTATCGCTATGTAGCAAGTTGCCACGCCTGCGCTGATTCGAGTGCGCTACGGTACCGCAAAGTCGATGGGAAAACCAAGGGTTGTTCAGGTCACAATTTGGGGGCTTCTCCCCTCCTTCGTGCTGCCGAGTTCTAGCTTGATAGCCGATATTTCGCCGAACTCATCTGTCGTCGGTCTGTTCCGGGCACGCAAAGCTTCACAAACGATAAATACCCCGTCTGTGTGAAT
>CALMAV010000074.1 GCA_937859895.1 uncultured Bryobacterales bacterium
GCACTAGGGAGTGGTGCTCGATCGCCTGCGCGCATTCAAGCCGGACCTGGTACACATCACCGGCCCAGGCGATTTTGGCTTCTTCGGGCTCTGGGCGTCTCACGCCATTCACGTGCCTTTGGTTGCCTCCTGGCATACCAACTTGCATGAGTACCTGGCGCGACGATTGCATCACAGACTGAAGCAGGCACCGCAGCAGCTACGGGATAGTGTTGCCCGTATCGCCGAACAGGGAGGGTTGCGTGGTTTGCTGCGCTTCTACCGGACGGCTCGCTTTGTGCTGGCGCCTAATCGAGCGCAGGTGGAACTGCTGCACGCCAAAACCGGCAAGCCCGCCTTTCTGATGCCGCATGGCGTTGACTTGGACCAGTATCGGCCAGCCTCGCGAGACGATGGGGACAATCGCCCTTTTTGTATTGGCTATGTAGGACGGTTGACCACTGAGAAGAATGTGCGGTCACTCGTTGAAGTAGAGCGCCGCCTGCTGGCTGCCGGCGAGCGCAATTTCAAATTCTTGATTGTCGGCGAGGGTAACCAGGGCAAGTGGCTGGCGAGGCACCTGCAAAACGCGGAACTGACGGGCGTTCTGCGAGGGCCGCAATTGGCTGCTGCCTACGCCCGCATGGATGCTTTCGTCTTTCCCTCTTTGACCGATACCTTCGGCCTAGTGATTCTGGAGGCAATGGCATCGGGTGTTCCCGTGATTCTTTCGCCTGAAACGGGTCGGCACGTCGGGGTAGAGGACGGAGTCTCCGGCTTTCTTTCCAATGACTTTGTCCCGAGCCTGCAGCGCTTGATGCACTCGCCTCCCTTGCGGCGAGCGTTGGGGGATGCGGCCCGGAACTTTGCCGCCGGCAACAGCTGGGATGCGGTGTTCGAGCAATTGTATGAGGCTTACGCCACGGGCTTGAGCTCCCTTAATCCCAGGCCTGTGCCATCCTTTTAAGCCTTCGTCTTACCATGAGACTTACGGATTCGCCATGCCCGATAATACCTTCGATATTGCCTCTAAGATTGACTTGACCGAGGTGCTGAATGCCGTTCAGCAGGCCTCCAAGGAGATCGGTACACGCTATGACCTCAAAGACAGTAAGTCCTCCATTGAGCTGAAAGAGAAAGAGAATAAGATCCTGCTGGCGAGCTCCGATGAATTTAAGCTTCAGGCGGTCAGCGAGATTCTGGGGCAGAAGCTGGTCAAACGGAATGTGCCTCTGAAAGGCTTGCAGTATGGCGAGAAGATTCCGGGTTCGCATGGCAGCGTGCGCCAGGAGATTACGCTTCAGCAGGGGATCTCGACCGAGAAAGCGCGGGATATCGTCAAGCTCCTGAAAGACAGCAAGCTGAAAGTGCAGTCCACCATTCAGGCTGATGTGGTGCGGGTCAGTGGTAAGGATCGCGATACGCTCCAGCAGGCCATTGCACTGCTCCGTGGTCACGACTTCGGGATCGACATGCAGTTCACCAATTTCCGGACTAACTAGAGCCGACGTTACAGAGAACGAGTAAAGCAATGCCGCGACGGATGGAAAGCCTGTTTCTCCCCGGTTCGGCGGGCCGCCTGGAAGCCCTGCTCGAGGAGCCCGAGGAGACGCCGGTCGAAGCTGCGCTCATTTGCCATCCGCATCCTAAGGGTGGCGGCACCATGCACAACAAGGTGATCTATCGGATGGCGCGCGCCCTGCGGCAGACGGGCGCGGTGGTGCTGCGCTTCAACTATCGCGGCGTCAATCTGAGTGAAGGGGTCTACGATCAGGGCGTCGGCGAACTGGACGATGCCCGGGTGGCTTTGGCTGACCTGCAGGCGCGCTATCCTGGGCTCCCGGTGCTGGTGGGCGGGTTCTCCTTTGGCTCACGCATTGCTTTGCGTTTAGCTGCCGAGCGAGGGGATCTCCAGCGTGCCCTAGCGGTCGGTTTTCCGACGACCATCCCCGGCACAGAGTACCTGCAAGCTGTAACGATGCCCAAGTATTTCGTGCACAGCACCCACGATGAGTTCGGCCCGGCGCCGGAGTTTGCGGCTCTCTACGAAACTCTGTCAGAGCCCAAACAGCTGACCTGGGTCAACGCGGAAGATCACTTCTTCAAGGGAGCGCTGGACGAGTTCGAGGCGGCTATTGCGGCAGTAGGCCGGGCGCGCGCTGGCTCTGTCCAGAGCCCAGCCGTAAGCGGACTCTAATCTCTCCTTGCCGTCTTACTCGGTCTGTCCAAACACCCGCTCGAAGATGGCTTCGATATTGCCGAGTTGACGCGTGGGTGAAAATGCTCGTGCGAGTTGCTCGGGTGAAAGGTAGCGGCTCACCACCGGATGCTGCCCGAGAGCGGCGCGGAAATCGCCGCCTGTTTCCCAGGCTTGCATGGCCTCCCCCTGCACCAGACGATACGCTTCTTCACGGGAGAGACCGGCCGACGCCAGATCCAGCAGAACCTGCCCGGAGTAGATCAGGCCGCCGGTCAAGTCCACGTTCTCCCGCATGCGTTCGGTGTTGACTCGTAAGCCGCCGATCAGCCAGATGGTCTTCGCCAGCAGGTAGTCGATCAGGATGGTGGAATCAGGCAGAATGATGCGCTCGACCGAGGAGTGCGAGATGTCTCGCTCATGCCAGAGTGCGACGTTCTCAAAACCGGCTTGCGCATTGGCGCGAACCACTCGGGCCAGGCCGCAGATCTGTTCGCAGACGATGGGATTGCGCTTGTGCGGCATGGCGGACGAACCTTTCTGGCCGACGGCAAAGGGCTCTTCCGCCTCTCGGACTTCGGTCCGCTGCAAGTGCCGGATCTCGAGGGCAATCTTTTCCAGGCTCGCGGCTAAGCCGGCCAGGGTCGCAAGGTAGTGAGCATGGAGGTCACGCGAGAGTACCTGGGAGGTGACCGGCGCGGCGCGCAGCCCCAGCCGGGCGCAGATCTTTTCTTCCGCGGCCGGGCTGATATGGGCCAGGGTACCGACGGCGCCCGACAATTTGCCTACTCGGATCTCTTCAGCTGCGGCGGCAAAACGCCTCCGGTGCCGCTCGATTTCGTCCCACCAGAGCGCCAGCTTCAATCCAAACGTAATCGGTTCGGCATGAATGCCATGGGTGCGGCCAATTTGCAACGTGTCTTTGAACTCAAACGCGCGGCGGCGCAAGACCCCGGACAACTCGTCTAGGCCTGCCGCAATCAGTGCCGAAGCGCCCTTGATTTGTAAAGACTGCGCTGTATCGACGACATCGTTCGACGTCAGCCCATAGTGCAGCCAGCGGGCAGCTTCGCCTTGCCCAATCTCTTTCATTGATTCGGAGACAGCAGTGGTGAACGCAATGACGTCGTGGCGCACTTCCGCTTCAATGGCCGCAATGCGCTCGAGATCGAAGCGGGCATGAGCGCGCAACGCCGCTGCGGCTTCCAGTGGCACTTCTCCCAACTCGGCCAGTGCTTCGGAGGCAGCCAGCTCCACCTGCAGCCAGCACTCGTATTTGTGGGCGTCGCTCCAAAGCCGGCCCATCGCCGGGCGTGTATAGCGGGAGATCATACCTCTATTGTGATGGCTGGGGAAAAAGGGCGCGCGGGCAGCTGGTAACAGACGGGTTAGTAGCAGAAGACTTCAGATTGGGTGCCCGGTTCAGCAACATAGAGGCGGGTGAATAGGGCCCGTCCGGCCAAGGCACGCATGCCCAATCCGCGGACCAGTTCCGGATGATTATTATGTTCGCTGATATGGCCCAGCACCACCGTCGAGCAGCGGAAGTCTAAGTCGCGCGCGATGAAATCTGCCGCCACTTCATTGGACAGGTGGCCGCGCCGGCTCATCACGCGCTGCTTGACCGACCACGGATACGGGCCTACCC
>CALMAV010000075.1:0-5696 GCA_937859895.1 uncultured Bryobacterales bacterium
CTTCAAGCCCGGCAATCTGTCCGGCGTCTTTGGTTGCCTGGCGCTGGGCGTCATTGAAGTACGCAGGTACGGTGATGACGGCCTTAGAAACTTTTTCGCCGAGATATGCCTCAGCTGCTTCCTTCAACTTGCTAAGAATCATGGCCGAAATCTCGGGCGGCGAATACTTTTTGCCCTGGATCTCTACACGCGCATCGCCGTTGTCACCAGCTACGGCTTTGTAAGGCACTAGCTTCACTTCTTCACTTACTTCATTGAAGCGGCGGCCCATGAAGCGCTTGATCGAATAGATCGTATTCTCAGGATTGGTCACCGACTGCCGCTTTGCGACCTGTCCAGCCAGGCGCTCGCCATTCTTTGTGAAGGCTACTACCGAGGGAGTCGTCCGTCCACCTTCCTGGTTCGGGATAACAGCAGGCTGTCCGCCTTCCATCACAGCCACAACGGAGTTCGTCGTGCCGAGGTCAATTCCGATAATCTTACTCATGTTGTTCAGTTCCTCCGCCAACCTGTTCGGAGGTCGGCTGCATTAAGCACAAGTCCAGTATCTAATATGAGTGCCCAATTGTCAACCTCAGTACTCCTATTTTTGTTAGCCTTCGTAAGTAGCGCATTAACTCAGCCCACGCTGACGATCGGAGCTGCTGCGGATCTTTCTGCCATATGCCCAGAACTTCAGGCCCTCTACGAACACTCTTCCCCGGCACAACGGGTTCGTTTCGTTTTTTCGAGTAGTGCTGTGTTGAAGCAGCAGATTGCCGCTTCAGCTCCGTTTGACGTGTTCCTTTCAGCGAATGCAGCCTATGTGGACGACCTGGCGACGACGGGTAAAATCCTTCCTGAATCCGTGGTGGCTTATACCCAGGGGCGTGTCGGCGTTCTCTGGCGAGATGGGCGCAACCATCCCTTGCGGGACTTAACAACTTCGCAGATTCGCTTCATTGCCCTCCCCAACCCGAAGCTCGCCCCTTATGGAGCTGCGGCCCAGCAAGCTCTCGAGTACGGCGGGCTCTGGACGATGGTCCAGGCCAAAGTGGTATATGCCGAGAATGTGCGGCAGGCTCTTCAGTTGGTGGAGAGCGGCAATGCCGACGCAGTCCTTACTTCAGATGCGCTCCTAAGAGGAAAGCCATCGGTGGAGGTCATCCCGGAAGACTGGCACCAGCCGATCATCCAGAAAGCCGGAGTGGTCGCCGCCAGCCAACAAAAGAAAGCCGCCCTGGAATTCGTCCGATTCCTGAAAAGCCAGGAAGCACAGGCGCTGTTTGCCCGCTATGGATTCAGCTCAGCACCAAAGCAGTAGATTTCCTACCTTTTCGCCAACATTGAATCGATAGGTGAGGGCGTGTTGGAATACAAGCTTGATTGGGGCCCGGGTTACCGAGTTTACTTCGGCGAAGATGGCGACCTCTTGGTAATCCTAGTGGGCGGCGGGACGAAGAAACGACAGTCAGCGGATATTACGATAGCGCAAGCCTGCTGGTCCGAGTACAAAAGCGCAAGAGAAGAGGGGAGTAATTGAGATGGCACTGACAAGAGATTTCCGGGATACGATCCGCGAACGCGCTCGGCGCGATGCGGGTTTCCGCCGTGCCCTTCTACAGGAAGCAGTAGAACAAATGCTAGCCGGCGACGTGGGCCTCAGTAAGACCATGATCCGCAATTACATCAATGCAACCGTGGGATTTCCCGCTCTCGCCGAAACAGTTCATACGCCCTCAGAAAGCCTGATGCGTATGTTCAGCGCAAAAGGGCAATCCCTCAATGTCGAATCTGTTCGGCGTCATTGCAGCGCTGCAAAATCGGGAAGGAGTTCTTTTCAAAGTTAAAGCTGTTTCTGCCTAAGCCACCCTGGCGACAGTAGCCCTCCCAACAATTCCGGAAGCTGATATCTAAATGGCTGAACTAATAAGATACTTTTAGGCTTTGGGGTGTGCGCGGTCGTAGACCGCTTGCAGGTCGGCGAGCGAAACCTGGGTATATTGTTGTGTTGTCGAAAGGCGCGCATGCCCCAGCAGTTCCTGGATAGCGCGCAGATCAGCCCCGTCGTTTAGCAGATGGGTTGCGTATGCATGTCGGAAGCTGTGCGGGTGCACTGTCGAATCGCCCGTGGCTACCAGGGCATACATCTTAACCAGGCGCCTTACCTGGCGGTCGCTCAGCCGCGCTCCTTTCCCGTTAAGAAACAGCGCGCCATCAGCACTTACCGTTCGGCCTTGGAGGTAGCGCTCCACAGCCGCCACTGCCCGTGTGCCGAGCGGAACCTGGCGCTCTTTGTTCCCTTTTCCTCGAACCCGCAGCCAGCCGGTCGTTAGGTCAATGTCCTTGATGTCGATACCAACTAGCTCACTCACTCGGATCCCGCAGCCATAGAGCAACTCGAGAAACGCTAAGTCCCTTTCTCGGGAGGGCTTCTCAATGACTTGACTTTCCTCGACAGTGTCGATAAGACGGTTGGTCTTTTCGGCGCTCATAACATCAGGTATGCGCTTGGGTGCTTTCGGCGTCCGTAGCCTTGCGGCCGGGTTTTCCGCCAGCAGGCCTTCCTCACGAAGAAAGCGAAATAGCCCCCTAACAGCGGCAATCTTCCGTCGAATACTAATGGGAGTCAGCCCTGCATCATATAGATTGCCCAACCACTCGCGAAGAAGCGTTAGATCAATTTGCTCTACGGACGGCGCTGGTTGTAGATAGTCCGCAAGCTGATGAAGGTCGGAACTGTAATTCCGAAGGGTGTGACGCGAAGCACCGCGCCGCCCTAGTTCAGCCAGATAGCTCTGCACACAAGTGGATAAATCCGGCCCTGTCGCCT
This sequence comes from uncultured Bryobacterales bacterium, assembly GCA_937859895.1. Classification (GTDB taxonomy): domain Bacteria; phylum Acidobacteriota; class Terriglobia; order Bryobacterales; family Bryobacteraceae; genus Bog-105. The sequence goes on from CALMAV010000075.1 coordinate 2,813, forward strand.
CCGACTGCATAGCTCCTCTTATCCCATGCCGCGAATCTGATTCTGTCTAACAGTCTCTTACTCGAGTCCAGCCTTACCTTTGAGCCGAGCGATATCAGTATTGTGCTGCATAACAATCGTTGCCCAATCGAGAAGGTCGCAGTCCAGAGTTTCGATCCGCGCCCTTAGGTCGGCTTTCAAGCTGTCCATGCGCTTGCCAAGAGCCGCTAGTGCGAACTCGTTGCAGAGAAACGCCGGGAAAACTGCCAAAGTCGGTACTCCTGCCGCAATGACAGGCCCTAGGATTTCGCGATTACTAATTGACCAATTGACCCGTTATTTGGAGTCAGATCTGACCCTGTAATTTAGACTAGCTCAGCCAGCTAGCTTGTGACCTTTAACAAGCGGCTCTCCAGCAGTCAGTTCTGACCATCTTTAGCGCGGAACGGGCTACCAGCGATTTTTGCTTCCCCCGAAGTCGCGTTGGTTCCCGCCGCTCTCGTTTCCACCCCCGCCCGATCGCTCGCGACGCTCGGGTGGACGCGCTTCGTTTACCACTAGTGCACGGCCCATCATGGCGCGCCCGTTGCAGCTCTGAACGGCTTGGGTGGCGATTGCGTCATCATTAATTTCCACAAATCCGAAGCCTCTAGCCTCACCGCTGAAGCGATCTCGGAGAATGCTAATGCTATCTACGTGAACTCCGGCTTCTTCAAAAAACGATTGAATGTCGGCTTCAGTTGCTTTATAGGGTAGGTTCCCGACAAAAAGCTTAGTCATTTATGAGTCTCCTTACTGCTATTCCAGGAAGTTCAGAAAATCAAAACGACTTTCACCGGAACTCACCCCAGGTTGAAACCAAACTCTAAACTGATTTTTCTATAGTCCCACAATTTTGGCAGACTTGAGGAGACCGTAGAAGCGCGCCAAAACCGGCTGAGTGAAGAGGAGCTTTTCCGAAGTGCTAGCGGGGCGTGATCAACCCTCCAAGCTTGTCGTACTCATTGACAATCTGACGGGGGAATCGAGTGGCGTAGGCTTCCAAATACTTATAACCTGAACCAGTGTTAAACATAACTACCTGATCATCGGCAATCAGAAAACCGTTCTGGCGCAATTGGGCGGCAGCGGCCACGCATGCGCCACCCTCCGGAGCCGGGAAAATTCCTTCCGTTGCTGCCAACTGCATGCCCGCTTTTACCATCTCGCTGTCAGTCACCGACAACGCTACGCCACCACTTTGGCGGATTGCGCGAAGAACCAGAAAGTCCCCAAAAGCTTTGGGAACTCGCAAACCGCTGGCTACTGTCGAGGCATCCTGCCAGAACTCGCTCGTTTCGGCATTCTGCTCAAAAGCTCGCGTAATGGGAGCGCAGCCAGCTGCCTGGACCGAGATCATCTTCGGTCGCTTAGGCCCAATCCAACCAAGAGTTTCCAGTTCATCAAAAGCCTTCCACATTCCTATCAGGCCGACACCGCCCCCGCAGGGATACAGTATGGCGTCGGGCAGCTGCCAATTAAACTGCTCGGCTATTTCATACCCCATTGTTTTCTTACCCTCAATGCGATAAGGCTCCTTTAGAGTGCTGACCTCAAACCACCCTTCTTTCGCCTTTCTCTCGCCAACAATGCGCCCACAGTCGCTAATCAGGCCGTCAACGAGCGTCACATTCGCACCGAAGGCCTTGCACTCGATAAAGTTTGCTTGGGGAACATCCTGGGGCATAAAGATGTTGGCCTCGAGACCAGCCCGGGCAGCATAGGCCGCGAATGCACCGGCAGCGTTACCAGCAGAAGGGATCGCCAGCTTATCTGCCCCTAATTTCTTAGCCATCGTAACGGCGCAGGAAAGGCCACGAGCCTTGAACGAATCCGTGGGATTCTGGCCTTCGTCTTTAATCCAAAGATTGGGCAGGCCGATTTGCGCTCCGAGTTTAGCCGCGGGAACCATTGGAGTCCAGCCCTCGCCAAGGGTAATTGCCTCAGACGCATCGGCAGGCAGGACCGGCGCGTATCGCCACATGCTGGCCGGACCCGTCAGAAGCGTCTCCTTGTCCCACTGGGTCCTGAGAGATGGTAAATTGTACCGGACAAGAAATGGTCCTCCACACTCACAAAGGTTGACCAATTTGTCAGATCCCCTTTGTTTTCCACATCGACTGCATTCCAAACTAGCGATTTGGCCCATGTTACTTTGTAACTCCTGCACTATTCGGTAAAAAATCTATTGCTCTTTGAATTAGCTGTGTCAGAATACCAGTAACGACCGAAAAGGACTGTTTAGGAGACTTCGGATGCAATATCCCCTCAGTCGGGATGAACACGCCGCCCTGGCTCGCTACTTATCCGGAATTCGTAAACAGTTGCAGGATGTCTGCGACCTGCTCTCGACGCGGTACGGCAACAACACCAGCTTGGCTGAGACGGCCGTTAAAACTTTGGTATCGGCAACGCTGCTGGAGCATGAATTACTCTCCCTAGACGGCCATCACATGGACCCTTTACTTGAAGCTAAAACTCACGGCCTCAGCAAAGTGTCTCAGTAAGGACAGAATGACTCAGAGTCTGAACTGTTATCGTCTTGTTTTAGCGGTTTTTTGCTTCAGCAGTCTGACCTACTCAGCCGAGCTGGTCCACTTCTCTAACGGCTTCTCGTTGCAAGCTGATTCGCACGTTCAACACGGAAACCAGATGCAATTTTCAGTCGGTGGCGGCACGCTTGAGTTCCCCAGTGAGCAGATTGAGTCGATTGAGGCTCTTGTCTCTCCCGTGCATGCGGAGGTAAAAGCAGCGCCTCCTGTCGCCTCCGAAATCAGACCAGAGGTGCTGATTTCAGAAGCAGCGCTGGCTCACGGCATCGATGCAGCCTTTGTACGAAGCGTGGCAAAGGTTGAATCAGGGCTGC
>CALMAV010000075.1:5706-7853 GCA_937859895.1 uncultured Bryobacterales bacterium
CCAAGCAAGTTTATCCGGCAAGGGCGCTATCGGTTTGATGCAACTAATGCCGGCAACCGCCAGACAGTTAGGTGTTGATCCCTTGCGACCGGAAGAAAATGCGAAGGGCGGGGCTCAATACCTTCGCGACCTACTCATCCGGTACAAAGGTAATTCAGCCCTAGCCCTTGCTGCCTACAATGCGGGTCCTGGAGCGATCGACAAGTTCAAAGGAATTCCGCCGTACCAGGAGACCCGGAGTTACGTAGTCCGAGTGTTGCAGGAATATAACCGTCAGCGCCTTCTGCAGCGTACTAACCGATGGAGAGGTCAGCAGATCGCGGTTCGGAAAACTCCTAATAAGCCCACCGCCACAGATTAACGCCCGCTGTGAATCCAGCACCCACCGCGGCAAAGAGTACCAGGTCGCCCTTTTTCAATCGCCCGGCGCTTACCGCGTCTTTCGTTGCCAGTGGAATAGTAGCTGCTGTGGTGTTTCCGTAGTGCTCCAAATTCAACATGACCTTCTCTGCTGGAAACCCCATGCGCTCCGCGGTGGCTGCGATAATACGCTGGTTCGCTTGGTGTGGAATGAACAAATCAACGTCGTCCGGAGTGAAATTGTGTTGCTTTAGGATGTTCTCGCACAAATCCAGCATTTTGCGAACAGCAAATCGAAATACCTGCTGGCCCTCCTGTTTCACATAGTGCTGGCGGTCTTGCACCGTGGCGAAAGATGCGGGGAGACGACTACCTCCCGCGGGCATCTGGAGGAAGCTTCCGCCCGATCCATCCACCTCATTTCTATGTCCTACGAAACCAACGCTTTCCTCTGTGGTTGCCTCAAGGAGGAACGCACCAGCGCCGTCACCGAAGAGTACGCAAGTGGAGCGATCAGTGTAATCGATGATGCGAGACATGGTGTCAGCACCAATGATGAGAACTTGCCGGTGAGTTCCTGCCGCGATCAGGTGGGAGCCGACCGTCAGCCCATAGACGAAGCCGGAACAGGCTGCCACCAAATCGAAACCCCAGGCACGTGAGGCGCCTAGCTGATCCTGAACCAAACAGGCGGTAGACGGGAACAGCATGTCTGGCGTAACTGTGCAAACAATAATTGCATCCAGATCCTCAGCTCCGATACCCCGATTCCGCAATGCTTCGCGAGCCGCGGCAACCGCCAGATCCGAAGTGGCGACATTGGCCTCGGCGATGTGGCGCTGTCGGATCCCGGTTCGTTCCACGATCCAGGTGTCGGTGGTGTCGACCATGTGTGAGAGATCGTCATTTGTCAGTAATCTGGGCGGAGCGAAACAACCTACCGCGCTAATCTTTGCTTTTAACAGAGCTATTCCCGTCCTCTACGACAACCTATCCGGTTCGATAGTCGGACATCTAATGTCGTGTATGACCATGTTACATTTTGGGAGGTGCCCGTCGAAACAGCCCTGTTTTTCGAGACGGCCGAAGAGATCTATGCACGCGTTTTCCGATCTTTTCGACCGCGCACTGCCCTTCCTGCTATCACTGTGCACTATCGCCGCTACGCCAATGCAAACAGCAGAATTCGGTTGTACAACGGGTGCTTGCAAGTCAGTATAAGCGACCTGCTGGAGCCCGCTCCTGCACCTGTCCAAGAAGCTCTGGCGACCATCTTGTTAGCCAAGTTGTTTCGAACCCAGCCCGATCGTCAGGTCTTAGATTTGTATCACCGCTATTTAAATCGGGCGGAAGTTCGGCGTACTCTGCAAATGGCAAAAAAAGAGCGCGGTAGAAAAATCATTGGCGATGCACGCGGTGAAGTATTCGATTTAAAAGTGCTGTTTGCAGAACTCAATCAACTGTACTTTGCCGGCGGGTTATCTGAACCCCGGCTGGGATGGAGCTTGCGGCCTTCGAAAAGTACGCTAGGCCACTATGACCCCGCTCACAACGTTATTGTGCTGAGCAAGGTACTTGATTCGAATAAAGCACCGGAACTCATTGTCAGATACGTACTCTTCCACGAAATGCTACACCTCCAACATCCGACGGAACACCATGGAACGAGACGGTGCGTACATACCAAAGCATTCAAAGAAGCCGAGAAGATATTTATTGGTTACCAGGCGGCAAGGGAAATTCTTGCAAAGTTCGTTGCGAGCTAGGCGGCTTCAGAAACACTTGCC
>CALMAV010000075.1:7863-11058 GCA_937859895.1 uncultured Bryobacterales bacterium
AGAGAATTCGTTGCTCATCTCTTCTAAGCGAGCAATAGCGGCGTGTGCAGCAAGTGAACTCAATCCGAGCCAGCAGGAGTAGAAACTGATCTCAGCCCGGATTACGCTGAGGCTAAATCTTATTCTCAGCTTAAATAGACGAAGCAACACGTCAGAGTGATCTTCTTGGCTATGAGAAATCAGGAAGCAGGAAGCTGAGTGCAAACGATTGAAATCGGAGATGAGCCTTCCCAGATATTGCCGGAAGATAAGCATTCGCTCCCGCCGCAACTTTCGATAAAGGGAGAGGTCGAACCCAGGCTGGCGGACCAAGAACCTGAAGTCCTCGTCTGCCAGCAGACATTGCATTGGGTAGTAAGTCGAAACAGAGAAGCTCTCCAGTGACTTAAGGCAGTTGTCAGATATGGAGCAGCCTCGAAACAGCCGCACCAAGACAGGCGCAACCGCTAATAAACTGAGCGCAGTCAGCGTTAGAATCAAAAGAAGAACAGTGAGCATCGGCTCTGTACTTACCATTACGGTACAGAAACAACGGCTGAAGTTCAAGCGTTAAATTGATTATTCTAGGCTGTTTCCAGTATTTTATTTTAATCAGCCCTATTTTCGCCAAGCAGAAGAAACTTTGGTACTGCAATTAGCCGCAGTTGGTGCCGTCTAACGCTCGGCAGCACGCAGCAGCGACTCATTGATGATGTCAAGGCGATGAAGCAGACGATTTTGATCTTCTTGCGAAAGCCGGTACCTCAGCTTCGTCGATACGCTCTCACCAGCGTTCGTGATGAACGCCAGCCAAAATGCAAGGCAGCCACATGTCAACAACTGGACACAAAGACTGACCAACTGCGAAGTTCGATGAAGCCAGAGACTTTGAACCAGCAGTAAGGTGACATTTCCCGCTGCATAAGCGGTAAACCCGATGATGAACACCGCCAGATTCCTGGGTGTAGTTATGGGGAACCATAGTAGAAAGCAAAGAATAGAGAGAAGGACCAGAAATACGACAGTCGAGACGGCTCTATCAATAATCAGTTCTCCTAACATTAATCCTTCCATCGCTGACGTATAGGCGGAATACCCCGAAGCGGAATACTCCGGCTTCATCGTTAAAACGGCTACGGCGGCAGCAACGATAAAAGAACCGTTCAAGAACTTTCGCGAGAAACGAAGGATTCCGGGCAATTCTTTGAGAATTTCGCCAAGCAGCAAATAGGTAGCAGTAACCAGAGCTGCACAGGTTAATAGATGATTTACGGTCCAAACCACTCGATAATCAAGATGGCTGCTCAGGAATGCTTGTAGGGCAGAAGGGGAAAATCTAAGAATAAGCCAAACCACTGAGCCACTTAGATCAATGAGTAACAAAAGCCCAAAAACTCTATAGACTGCGTGCAGGCGCAGACTTAGCAATCTAACGATTAGGACAATACTTAGGCCAATACCGAGATACTGCGCAATATACTCCCAAATCGTCATGCTAAGTTGACTGCACTTCAAATGATAAGTTAAGAGCAAGGCAGGGGCAACATACGATCCTATCGATCCTCCACCAGGCATTTTTCCGATGCCTTGAACCAACCTGTTGACACCGCCTCCGGTCATGCACTCGGAGGGGCAGGGCTAATCCTTTGCAGATTCAGCGCACTAGTTGAATCTGCCGGAAGTATTCCTTGAGGTCTCTGACTAGAGATTAAGGAATTGCAATAGCTGAACAAAAATGTTTACGGAGGGAGCTTCACAAACCCGCGGCCAGGCAGGAGATTTTGGATTCGGTTGGGGCGGACCGGCCTTTAGTACTACTCCACTGGAGAGAGCAACGAAAATAACCGAGGTTGAGAGAAAACGTTTCATGTGTTTAGGTTCCTTTTCTTTTGGGTTGTTTTGTTAACAACTCCTGACGTTACAATAAGTTACAGACAAGTCAAAGCGGAAGCCGCACCCGGCACGTTTTCTAACAACAGAACGTGTAAATGCACTGGTACTGAACGGGCTCTCATTTCCTAAAATTGTCTGTATTATTAGAGGGTCTTAACGAGATGACGCTGCCGCACCACAAAGCGCTAGATCGACGCCCCTCCAGCGAGAGTTGGGTTCAGGATTTGTATCGGGTGTCGACTGCTTACGGCCGACTGGTTTATTTGGCGGGTTTAAGGAATCCAGACAATGGGCGGTATGAGCACTACGGGGTTGACTCTTCCGAAGCCGTAGAGGCCAGTCAATCGCTAAAAGCCCTGCATGAGTCAATCTTCCATGAGTGGATTGGGTGGCCATTAGAGAACAAGATGGCTGATATCGAGCAATATATTGCGGGTATTGACCGGGTAGATCATGCGGAGTTGATCGATGCCTGGCTCCGACTTACACCTTATAAAAACCTGGTCCCGGCCGCCATCCAAGGACCGGAGCGGCAGCGACACGTCTCTGACTTTGAGGCAATTCTGGGGTTGCTTAAAAACGTGTATGGTGTTTCTTCGCCAGATCAAGCCGTTTAACAACTCCTATTACCTGACCAATTACTTCCACGTCTTTTGCATTAGAGAACACCAGCGGGACTTCGTTTGACGCGGAATGGGGCTGCATAATAAGGCAGCCATTCTGTTCGCTACACCATCCGCATTTGAAGCCAGAGCGGTGTTCTACGAAGTAAATCGGTCGTTCAAACTCCGAATCCCAGCCATTCCGTACAACTCGATTCTTCTTTTCATCAAGCTGCAAAAAGGAGCCAGGAGGAATAATTGGGAACATAAACCAATCATCAGTTCCGATAAAAGCATACCGGTGCTTTCTAATTTCTAATCCATTTATTAAAGCAATCGGTAGTTTACCCCAACTGCGAACGCAGCGGTTTAAATGAAAAGTGGATCGAAGATCGACGGCACTGTCCATTTCGGTCGGGAAGGTGATTACGGTGTCATCTCTGGGCTCCATGTCAAAGGGTTGAGTCTTCTGAGACCCGAAGTGGGAAGCATCGGCCGGCAGTGTGTCTAACGGCACGCCATACCAGGCTAGTGCAGTCGGGTAGTCGATCCGGTAAATAGCGCATAACGAATAAAGGCGAAAAATGGATGGGGTTGTTCCCTTATTTTCTATGTCGGCGAGGCGGCTCAAGCCGATCAGGAACTCATGATTACCATGCTGGTTGGCAATTCGCTGGCTCGCTTCCTCTACATCTCGATACCGCAGATGCAAACGTTCTCT
>CALMAV010000075.1:11068-16018 GCA_937859895.1 uncultured Bryobacterales bacterium
GTCCGGGCTCCCTCATGTCATGCTCCTCAAATGTTGGATACAACCGCGATGGTCCAAAACAAATTAGCACAATTCCAGCGTTTTTGTTCTCTTTCCAGAACAGAGGCGTCGAGCAAGGCAAGTAACTCGAGTGAATCTTGGGGAACTCGCTCGATGCAACTAGGGTAATAGTCACTTGAAGTTCGAGTGATGATGAGAGTCAGGAATGAGGCAAACGGTATGACGATCAGTGCAGGAAGCTCAGTTGCGTTTCAGGGTGAAGTGGGCGCTTTCAGCTTTTCAGCTATTAAGCAGCTACTGGGAGCGGATGTTCTCGTGCGGCCAAAAGAAACTTTCACGCAAGTATTTGAATCGCTGGCAACAGGTGATGCGCAATACGCAGTGATACCGGTAGAGAACACTTTATACGGTAGCGTACATGAAAACTATGACCACCTGCTCCGGTTTAACGTGAAAATCTGTGGTGAGACAACGCTGCGCATCTCGCACAACCTAATTGGGCGCCCTGACGTTCCATTTAAGGACATCAAGCGAGCTTTCTCGCACCCCGTTGCGCTAGACCAATGCCGTAGGTTTTTTGACGAGAACCGTCAGATTCAACCGGTTCCGTTTTATGACACTGCTGGGAGTGTGAAGATGTTGCTGGCTGGAAACAGCTCCGACGCAGCGGCAATTGCTTCTGAGGCCGCAGCCGACTACTATGGCGGGCAAGTGTTGATCCGTGGCATCGAGGACAACCGGGACAACTTTACGCGTTTTTTTCTGTTGTCGAAACAGCCCGCAGAAGTAGGCCGCGGGATAAACCAAGGGAGCTCCTGGAAGACTTCAGTGGCGTTCATCACGCCCAACGTAGCAGGCGCGCTGTTTAAGGCGCTTGCTTGTTTCTCTTTACGAGACCTGAATTTAATAAAGCTGGAGTCCAGGCCACTACGAGATAAACCTTGGGAATATCTCTTTTACGTGGATATAGCCGGGTCGATAAACGAACCAACCGTTGCTAAAGCTCTGGCAAACCTCGAGGAGATTACCAGCTTTCTTAAGGTATTGGGAAGCTATCAGCCCATTCCGTAAGCCCGTGCAGCAACGTGAAGCGGCCTCCGATTCGTACTGGGTTTACGCCATATAGTGGACTGGGGTATGCCTGGAGCAACAACCATCACTCTAAACAATAAACTAATAATAGCAACGATTATTAGCTAAATATTTATTATCATCGCTAGTATTTATTCTTATACGAATATGCTGAGAAAATTAAAGATTAATAAGCGCATTATTTCCTGTTTGGTGATGGCTTGCGATCCTATAAGAAAGTGGTCTAAATGACGTCAAAACCAGCTTCGACCCCGTCCCAAATGCAGCTGACTCTTGGGCCGGAGCGCCACGTTCTGAGCGTGGGGGAACTAAATTCCAATATTCAGCACCTCTTCGGGAGGGAGTTTTGCCGAATCTGGGTAGCCGGGGAAATTTCCGGTTGCCGTTTGGCGGCCAGCGGCCACTACTACTTTTCGTTGAAGGATGCCGACAGCCAGGTTAAATGCGCCCTGTTCAAAGGATCTGCCCGGTTCATTCGCTTTAAGCCTCAGGAAGGATTAGCGGTGCTGGTCCGCGGAAGCCTGGAAGTGTATTCAGCTCGAGGCGAGTATCAGTTGATCATCGAGCAACTGGAACTGCAAGGTGCAGGATCGCTGCAGGCTTCGTTTGAACAGTTGAAGTCACGGCTCGCGGCTGAAGGGCTGTTTCACCCTGAGCGTAAGCGACCCCTTCCCGTTCATCCGCGGCGTATTGGCCTGATTACTTCACCTGATGGAGCCGTTCTCCAGGACATGTTGCAGGTACTAGGGCGTCGCTTCCCCGGGCTACACCTCAGGCTTTATCCGGCGCAGGTGCAAGGGGAAGGTGCGGTGGAGCAGTTGTGTGCGGCTCTGCAGCACTTCGGGACGAAGAGTTGGGCGCAAGTAGTGATTCTGGCACGCGGAGGCGGATCGCTGGAAGATCTTTGGAGCTTTAATGACGAGCGTCTCGCGCGCGCTATTGCGGCATCGGCTGTACCGGTCATCTCAGCCGTGGGACATGAGACCGACTTCACTATTGCTGATTTCGTAGCCGATCACCGTTCCCCCACGCCCTCAGCTGCTGCTGAAATCGTAATTTGTACCCGGGACAGCTTGCTGCTGGAGTTGCGGGAGTACTCGTCAAAGATGACACGTGCCTTCCGCTATCGCCTAATAATAGCGGCGCGAGACGTTCAGAGCCGAGGCATCGAGCGGACTCACACCCTGATTGGCCGTTCCATCACACGCCGCATGCAGCAGGTTGACGAGGCGGATACGCAGTTGCGCGCCTTACAGACGCGAGTTTTGGAGGGCGCGCGCCGACGTCTCACAGACCTTCGTCGGCGGGTAGAGGAGAGCAATCTGCCGCTTCGATTTGCGCGCAACCGCCACCGGCAGGAACTGCTTCAGCAAAGATTGCTGTCTGCGTGGCAGAACACGCTTCGTGCTAAGGCAAGCCGGCTACATGCTGGCCGAGCACACCTGACCCAGCTCAGCCCTTTAAGCGTATTAGAGCGTGGGTATGCAATTGTCGAGAAGCGCTCCGGGCAGATACTTCGATCCTCGTCGGATTCTGCAGTTAACGAGCCGTTGCGAATCCGGCTTCACCGGGGCGAACTGGAGGCACAGGTCATAGATCTCAAGCCTTGATCTACTTGCGTGGGCATCCGGGGTTGCAGGCACCTATTAAAGATTGTGTTGTTAAAATTCAGCGATGGCCGGGCGTAACGTCTTTACCGTATTAGAGGAAACAACTAGGAAATACGGCGACGCCCCTGCCCTGCATCAGCCGTTTCCAGGCAAAGGACCGACGCGGTACCGCTCTTATTCCTGGAATGAATGGTTGACAACCTCACGGGCAATCGCGCTAGGATTACGTGCGCTTGGGCTGCAAAAGAGCCAGATTGCCTGCATCCTTTCTGAGACTCGCGCGGAGTTGTATTTAGTTGATCTTGGCATTATGGGCGCGGGCGGAGTATCGGGCGCGCTGTATACAGCCAATACAATGCCCGATCTGGCGGAAAACATCCGGGGTGCACAGCCCGACTTCCTGTTCGTAGAGGACGGAAAGACTCTGGCTGCGCTCAGCCAAGCTCTTGTTCAGAAAGGGGTAGCCCGGCCCAAACATGTGATTTGCATGCTGGGCGCAACCAAGGATACGTCGGTATTAACCCTCAATCAACTCCAGGAACTCGGATCTGAAATGCTCAGGCACGATGGAAGCGCGTTCGAGCGTCTGCAAGCTGAGGCTTCACCGGAAGATCCAGCGATTCTCTACCTGACGTCTGGGGCGACCGGCGTACAGAAGATGGGGCTGACGAGCCATGCGGCGATCCTAGCCAACCTTGATATGGGTCCGGCTGTGTTGCCTATGCGCCCGAACGATGCGACAATCGCATTCCTGCCCTCCGCACATATTGCGCAGCGAATTGTAGTGGAACTGGTGCCGATGCGGATGGGCACGCCGGTTTGGTTTTCCGAAAGTCTGGCTCGATTGCCGGGTGACCTGCGAAGTGTCCGGCCTACCGTGTTTTTAGCGCCGCCGCGAGTCTGGGAGCGGATGTATGCAACCGTAACGACGGAGGTGAAGAAACGTCCACCGACGGCGCGTAGGATCTTTGATAAAGCGTTGGCCCTCGGCATGTTGAAGGTGAAGCATCAGGCCGCAGGTCGGGCAGTGCCGCTATGGTTATGGGCTGCATTGAAAGTAGCAGATAAGCTGGTGTTTTCCAAGATTCGGGAGCGCCTGGGGGGACGGATTCGCATTGCTATCTCGGGAGCAGCGCCGCTAGGCAAAGATCTGGCTGAGTTCTTTGCCGCAATCGGCATTCCTATCGTGGAAGGCTACGGGCTAACCGAAGCGGGCATTGTTTGCTTTAACCCATTGTCGAATCCGAAGGCGGGTAGTGTAGGCAAGCTACTGCCAGGCGTGGAGGGACGAATTGCAGAGGACGGCGAATTGGTGCTCCGCTCCCCATGCACCTTTGGAGGCTACTACAAAGATCAGGGTGCTACGGACTCAGTCATGGATGCCGACGGCTGGTTCTATACGGGCGACATAGCCGAAATCGACGGGCAGGGATTTTGCTTTATCACCGGGCGTAAGAAGGAGCTAATTGTGTCTTCGAATGGCAAGAAGATCTTCCCTTCCCGAATTGAAAACCTGTTTAAAATGGAGCCGCTCGTCAGCCAAGTCTTATTAGTCGGTGATAAAAAGCCATACCTGACAGCGATCCTAACGCTGAACACCGCCCAGCTACAGGGGCTCAATGGCGTTGGGCCACTGCAAGACGGCAATGCAGCCGATCAACTTCAGACCGAGCCGGTGACCAAAGCTGTCCAGCAGGTAATCACACGCGTGAACCAGCAACTAGCCGACTTTGAGCGCATCCGCCGCTTCAAAATCTTGGGAAGAGATTTTTCGATTGAGCACGGTGAACTAACACCAACGATGAAGATTCGTCGTGCTCAGGTTCTGGAAAATCACAAGGAGCTAGTGAGCGACCTCTACTTAGGGCGAGAAGAGATTGGCTGAATCGCAACTCGGCTAATAGGTCCGGTGGCAGCGCTAAGTCCGAAAGGGTGGGCGTCAAATTGGATTTAAAATCAGGTTGAGTCATAGAGGTAAAGATGAGTTCAGAAGCCAAAGCTCCGTTCGAGTTGTTCCCCATTTTTCGAGAGCGTGTTTGGGGCCGTACCAGCCTCGAGCCATACTTTGACAATCCTTCTGGAAAAGAACGTATCGGCGAAGTTTGGTTCACCTTTCACGAAAATCAGACGGCTTCGGGAAAATCCTTAGGCGAAGTACTAACGGCGAACCCAGAGCTTTTGAGCCGAGCCGCACTGCCGGAACATCCGGGTGTGTGTCCGCTTTTGGTGAAGCTGCTATTCACCACAG
>CALMAV010000075.1:16028-18029 GCA_937859895.1 uncultured Bryobacterales bacterium
CCTATCGGTGCAAGTGCATCCAGATGATGGTTATGCGCGAGAGCACCACGGATGCCTGGGTAAAACTGAAGCCTGGTACGTGTTGCAAGCGGAGCCGCCTGGCGAGGTGGCCATTGGGTTCAAAGAGCAGTTGACTCCGGAGCGATTCGAGCAAAGCATTCAAACTGGTGAGATTGAAGATCTGCTCGACTGGCGCAAGGTGCAGGCGGGTGATGTCATTTTCACACCGGCGGGCACGGTGCATGCCATAGGGGCAGGGGTTACGATTTGCGAGATACAGGAAAACTCTGACATCACGTACCGGCTCTATGACTATGGACGGCCACGCGAGCTGCACCTTGAGCATGGGATAACAGTTTCAGAACTCGGGCCACATAAGTTTGTGCCCGAGTCTACGCAGTTGGCGGAAGGTCGCGACCGCCTTTTGCAGAACAGCTACTTCGACATTGAGCGTCTACGTCCAGCTGAGCCGATGACGATTACCGGCGGGCCGTCGTATTCCCTGCTGATTTGCACCAATGGAGAGGGAACGATCGCAGGGCAGTCTTTTTCCCCAGGCCGCTGCTGGTTCGTGCCGGCCAACACTGACGTGCAGATAGACGGCGCCGGGTCGGAATGGATTCTTACCTACACCGCTGTGTAAGCGAACACGTGCCTTTAGCGCGGCTGACGCCCGAGTAGCAGCAACTGCAATTAGCAACAGAAAGCGCCGAGTCTGACGTTCAAGGGGGTAATAGCACGGCATGCACCACAAGCCAGCAAACTCCCTTGTACAAAGTATTCTTAGCTGTTTGAGGATCGAGGTAGTACCTCCTTAAGGAAAGTTGGAGGCAGGAACCGCGTCCGAATCCCGCTCTAGAGGAGTGTTTGGGACATCGACCGCGTTCGCGAGCTAGTGCGCCTGCGGTTTCCAACTGACCATTGACTACCAAACAAATTAAATCGAGAGCTGCATATCGAAAGAGGTATACCTTCGGCCAAGTAGGATCAATTACCTAAACGAAGCACGCAGAAGTAGAAGCAGCTTGGCGAACGTAGGCACGTTGATGCGACGGCTCAGAACGTTGAAGTGCGCTCGTTCCAGTTTCGCCAGTAAGGTTAGATAGATGGCGCGCAGAGCCCAAAGTGAACGGCGGCTCTTTGGCTGGATCATTGCCAGAAGCGGCTCGGACTCGACGAAGTAGCCGCGCGCTCGATTGGCTTCGAATCGCATTAGCTGACGGAACTTATCGTCTTCAGAACCCGAGCGCAGCTGCTCTACTGAAACGCCGAATCGCTGCAAATCCTCTGCAGGAAGGTACACCCGACCCAGTCCGGCGTCCTCACGCACATCGCGCAAAATGTTTGTGAGTTGGAAGGCAATGCCGCACTTCTCCGCCAGTAACAGGGCACGTGTATTAGTAAAGCCAAAGATGTAGATGATGGTTAAGCCGACCACCGAAGCTACCTGGTAGCAGTAGTGATACAGCTCTTTGTAGGTCTCAACCTGACGCGATTCGAGGTCGGAGGTGATACCTTCAATCATTTCGTGAAAGAAGCGATGCGGGATGCCATAGCGCTGCACCGTATCGTGAAATGCCGGCCAGACTGGGTCACCGCTAAAGCGGCCCTGTAGGGCGCTATCCAGCTGCACCCGCCAAAGGGCAATGCTGCCAGCAAGCTTTACTTTGTTGGTAGCGGCAGGATCGTCACTCAAGTCATCGCACTGCCGCATGAAAGCGTAGATGGCGCACATACCATTACGCTGTGGTTTCCCGAGCAGCAGGAACGAATAGTAGAAGTTGCGAGCGCGTTCGCGGGCAACTCTTCTGCAGTGCCGGTACGACTCTTCGAGCGAGACCGAATTCACAGCTGGAGCAATCGCGGCAGGCATCGGAGAAGAATCGCAACACGCTCGGCTTTGGAGACCTGGGGCCGACGTGCCAGTACGTTGTATCCTTGCTCCCTTATTTTGCGCAGAATCCGCATGCCACCGCGACTAAAAAGTTCCAAATCCAGGGC
>CALMAV010000076.1 GCA_937859895.1 uncultured Bryobacterales bacterium
GTTTAAGAGTTTGGTGTGCCGTGTTGAAGGCAGTTGCAAAATGAGAGTCATTGTCGACATTCAACTACTCCGCTAAGGCCAAGATAAACCGGAAGCCGCACAGCCGCACGCGGTTGTTAGATGAAGTATGCCGGACGGGTTAAACAGCCATCTTCGATGCCGACATGCGTTAGCTTTGATGATGTTGATTCCATAGTCTGCAGTACTCCATGCTCTATGATTCCGCTCGTCTGAACGCCCAGGTTGTTGATTTTCTAGTACACTATGAGCAATGCCGCTCTACTGAGGGTGAAAGTCGGCTTCATGCCGTGCGCTCCGATGAGGAGTCTAGCCCCAGGGGGGCGGCTTTTTCTATACTGAACGGGTTCTTTTTGCCGAAACACAACGAAGCTCGATCAGGTTCCGATATATCTCTTAACAAGCTGACTCGATCAGCTATGAAATTGTAGTACCGCATCTCGTTCCTGGTATAAGCTCGATACACGGCCCAATTCATATAATCAATGATGCTCAGGCAAGGATCGCCCTTTGCGCTCTGAAGCTCCAGCTGAAATTTTGCGCCGCTCAGGTCTATGCCATACAACTTCTCAAACCGTCCTTTCGCACGCCAAAGTGCTCGCTCGATCGGCTTACGACGGACGGATGATCCGCGTGTAGCCATATAGATTCGATTTTGCTCAAACCTGTGAAGCACATTCTGGAAAAGGTTTGTGACTAGGTCATCATAAAACTTATTTGTCTTTCCTTTATGGCGAGATCGAAATGTATCCTCGTGCTTCCGGCATACGACGAACTGAGTCTTAAATTCGAGTTGCTGGATTAGCTTGAAAAACTCGTAGCGCACCTCCGGCGAGTCGTCCTTGGCATGGAAAGCGACCGCGGTTTTCTGCAAAGACGGGATCTTCGTTAGATACGGATCTGAGATCAAGCGAGCTTGCAAATCGAGCACAGCTGTGCGGAGGGCGTTTGGATTTTGCGTCTCGATAAAGCCCAAGATTAAAACAGGCGAACAGCCCTCGTGCCCTACGATCAAACCACCCTTGTCATCGTAGAAAGTCGGATCTCCCGATTCGTCAACAAAGAACGTAGACTCCTGGGCTTTAGGTTTTTTCACTGCTTAGCTCTATTATCTGGAAATTTCCACAGCTCATAGGCACGCCCCATTCGCCTCTGTGGTTATTAGCGGTCATGCATTTGCCTATCCTCCGAGAGGCTGCTGCGCAAGCCGGTCACGCTTCTCAAGCAATTTTTCAGATCTTAGCTGGCCACAATCGAAACCGCCTCATTATGGATGCCGTGACCACCAACCGATTTTCTCGCTCGATTTACGGGAGGAGCATTGGATTAGCTCGACCTATGAGCCGAGAGATCGTCAGTTGGCCCCGTCAGAATGACTCTATGGCGTCTCTGACGCTCCTGCAGAAAGAAACTTTACGGCTCCGCAGCCTCCGGACGACTCACCTCCAAGCGTACCCGAAACAGGTTGCAAGCTTACAACTCGATCGGACATGGGCACCTGTCGGCCTAGGAGGCTGAGCAAGGTTGACGCGAAGTTCAGGCTGTCATAGGGGTGCTCGATTCGACAGGCGGGCAGGTCGGCCCCGGCCATCATCCAGACCGAATGGGTGGAGATTCGGAAGAAGCCCCCGTGATTGCCGCCGGGGTTTACGTTGCGTGCATTGAAGTTCCAGCCGTCCCCGGCAAAGATGTGAAGATCGGCTTGTACCAATGCACGGCGGCGACGTTCGTAGCGGAGAACAATTGGAT
This sequence comes from uncultured Bryobacterales bacterium, assembly GCA_937859895.1. Lineage (GTDB taxonomy): Bacteria > Acidobacteriota > Terriglobia > Bryobacterales > Bryobacteraceae > Bog-105. Next base: position 1,768 of record CALMAV010000076.1, read on the forward strand.
TCAATCCGGGTACGCCGGGTACGTTCGCCTCCACCGGTGACAGCTCTTCGACAATGTCGATGACGCCATTCGAGTAGTGGCATCGGTGAGTTGCTTCCAGCCATTCAGTCTCCGTATGCCAACTGGAGAGCCACTCGCTCCGGCTTTGGCCGTTGGGGATGTGGAGGTTCGAATCCTCAAACAAATGCAAGGGCAGTCCGGGCTGCCAAGTGCCTGATAGCCAATGCCCATCATGCATATGACTGATTGGCTGAACAGCAATCCGGCCCGAGCTATCGGTCTGGATCAGCAGTTGGGCATCTTCGGAGCCATACAGCCAGTAGCCATCGTCCACGCGCATTGTGACGAAATCAACAGGTTGGTTCGCCAGCGCCGGTTGCAGGTTGTTGCGCACGTGCTGGGAGAGCAGCAGAGGAAAGTAGTCCACGTGCTGAAACGATCGCTCCTCGTCAAGTTGACCCTTGCTATCCACAACGAGTCCTCCAGCACTTGGGCCAACAACGTAGTGCTGAAGATCGGCTGCGCGATTATATTCGCCCAGCGACTTCGGCGGAATGTACTTCTCAATTGAGCCGGTGAACACGCGGGTGCTATCAGGTTGCAGGCCGAGTAGAGCACGGAGATGCTTCAGGTACTCGCGGTAAGAGGCGGACTCACGCTGCCACCAGGAAATGTCGTGATCCAGCCGCTTCCTCTCTCTGTCGATTCCTAAGCTTTTCTCTTCAGACTTGTTCCTGTGCGGTCGGCTTTTTGCAGTGAACTTACCTATTTTCACGGCTTGGTCGAGGGCCGAAAGCTCCTCGTCCATCTCCGTCACGGTTCTCGTCCAATGGGCTCGGTGGCGCTCAATAGTCTTTGAGATATAAGCGGCCGCTGCCTGTCGAGAAGGAGCCGGAAGATCTTTCCGGGCGAGCTGCTGGAGCAAGATGTGAAGGCGATTCAAATCGTTATTGCGAAGCTGAACAGCCGCGCGCTCATTGCCGTCCAAATCGAGCCAAGCGGTAGGATACGTCGGAGCTTGTCCTGCAAGATAACTGGATCCGGTACTCGGATTGACCACACGCTCAACCAGCGGGTACAGGCCCATGATCTTGAAGTCGCTCATCTGGTGACGATTGGTGATTACATGATGGCCGCCACCCTCGGGACTATTGAAGAGATCGGGAAGGTTGAAGCCCTGACTCAACACATTCGGACGATTGTTCATGCCATGGTCAGAGACCGCTACAAAGACCGTTTCCGAAGCGAGCGGCCCTGACTGGATGGCTGTCCAGATACGCCCGGCGAGCCGATCGAGTTCCTGCAGGATAAGGAGGAGAGCGGTCTGGTTGGTGGTGGCGTGTCCCTCGTGGTCAATGTCGCCTGTGTAGTAATCAAGGTAGAGCACTTCCGGATTAGCCGCTGCGGCCTTCAGTTCGGCCTCAGTTTGCTCGTTGAGAAGCGTGGAAAGTGGCGCAGTCTCACCTGTTTCCATAGGCGCGAGAAGTTGGGCTCTGAGCCGGCGGCCTAGAACAGCGTTGAGCGTGGTGAACCGGACCCCCCGCTGGTACAGCTGGAAGCTTTGGTATTGCTGGCGGTACCGGAAAGAGTCAATTAGTAAGGGAATGCCAGCGCGGTCGAGTACGCCTACAGCCGGCATGTCCACTTCTTTGCTCCGCGCATAGTCTACGTAGAATGGAAAGAAGTTGAGGTAGTCGTATACGCGGCCGGTGTAGCGGTCGTACTCGACATTGCCTCGAACTACGGAGTGGCGGCCAGTATCGAGCAAGCCCCAGGAAGGGGCGGACAAGCTGATGCCGCGACTATAAAAATTGTTGAAGATCGTCCCATGCTCCGCGAATATCCGAGTGAGCCAGGGAAGCTTCGACTTGCCCGTTTCACCATCGATCTCCGCCATGGTTTGTTCGAGGAGATCTGCATTCAAGCCATCAATCTTCAGAATGACAATGCGCTTGGCAGGAGCAGAGAAAGCAAGGGGCGCTAACAGCAGAGTCGCCAGTAGGAGGCGACGGCCCATCGTCATTGCGGCTCAACTACGGAGGCAACTGCCTGGTGCCCGTTGACGGCGTGCAGGAGTTCAAGACAGTCGGCTTGAATGATCGGGTTGGGAGTCAATGTGCGCACCCGAGTGAGGGTCGCAGCCGCGCGTTCCCGGACGGGTTGCGAGTCCAAATCAGGCATCAGATCACTCAATTCGTGTATCGCCCGGACGATACGGGAACTGTCAAAAGCCACTTCAGGATTCGTTCCATTACGCGTTACGTCATCCAGAAAATCGAGTTGTCGGCTGATACGGCGGTTACGGGCAAGGCTCACCAGATCCAGTTGCGCAGGGGGCACGCGGTCCGTATAAGCGCCAAAAGATAGAGCGTGCAAAGCGCTTCCGGTAGTTTGGCGCGTTACCGACTCTCCGAAG
>CALMAV010000077.1 GCA_937859895.1 uncultured Bryobacterales bacterium
CATCATATTAAGGAACGCAAGCATGAAGCTTATGCTGCAGTTCGACTGTGCAGCAAAACCGGCGACGTGCTGTGGTCAACCACCCAAGAGAGTTTAGGCGGTAAGTTCAAAGGCGCCAGCGCCGACGTAGCTGCCAAAATCGCACGCCAGCTTACTGCCGACTACCAAGCCGCATCACGCCCTGGCGCACGCTAGAGTACGCTCATGCGCTAACTTCATTCAACTGGAAATGCCTGGACTGTCCGCGCCAAGTTCTCATCGGCGTCGCAGCCATCCTATTTACTGCCTGCACGTAAGCCTCAATTGCTGTGGATCAACATCCGTTTCCACTCCGTTGCAGCGACGCTTAGCTGCATGCCCATTTGTGCAGCAGGTTGCTGCACAATCGCTCTGTCGCAAAAACGCTGTCCCTCGGTTGATGTGAGTTCGGCTGGGTTGGTAACAGCAAGGAGGAGCTCCTGGGCAGCCCGAATCAGTTCGGTATCTGCAGTTATGAGAATAAGCAGGTGGGAACGTAAGCGAAGGGATTCACTTAGCCAATGAGCGGCTGCTAAGTGAATGGCATTGGCTCCCCGAAGTTTATGTTTTCTGCTCGAACAGTTTTCGAATCCCGGTACTACCGGTCTCGGTGAGATATCGTTTCACCCAGGCACTGGTATCGAGATAGTAAAGCGTCATCGCCGTTCGCGGATGAGTTGTTCAGAAGCCGGTTCACCCGATACAGTCAGCGGTTCGACAGAACGGTAGCGGGGCGGCCAGTGAGGAGGCACCCGCAAGCCTGGAATAGCTCGCAGAGTAGCAGAGAAGGAGTTCTGATGGGTAGTTTCTAAAGCTTGCTCGGCCTGTTCTATCTGCTGCTCGTCCAGTTGATCAAGAAATGTATGCAGATGGTGCCGGGAGTCGGAAGAAGCCGCCATTGGCAGCACTTTAGCAGAAGGAATTTTTAGACACCCGAGCCCGGCAAGTGCACAGACATGGGAAGAAAACTAGCCAGACGCGCTATATGGGCGTCTCATGGTATCTCTTGGGGCGGCATGGAAGAGCTTCTCATTTCGATCGCTGCGAAGAAGAAGCAGCTCGAGCAATTGCGGCCACTGTCTTCAAAAGCAATGGCCAAACTTGAGCACTACTATGACATCGAACTTACCTACACGTCGAACGCTATCGAAGGGAACACCCTTAGTGCAGTTGAGACTACTCTTGTCATTGAGAACGGGATTACGATCAGTGGCAAGCCGCTGAAAGATCATCTGGAAGCACTGGATCACTTCGATGCAATTCGTTATGTGCGCGAATTGGCGCGACACGGAGCACCAATTATCGAGAACGACATCCGCAATCTACATAGGCTTGTTATGTACCGGTCCGTCCCAGAGATTGCTGGACAGTATGCCGATTTGCCGCGCTATGTTCGTACTGAGACAGGGCGCTACAGCTTTCCCTTACCAGTTGAAGTCCCGGCTTTAATGGGTGGTTTTGCCCGTTGGCTAACAGCAGCTTCTACGGCAGCAGACACGGCCTTCGAAGCTCACCGGAAACTGGTCGACATTCATCCGTTCAACGACGGCAACGGGCGCACGGCTCGGCTGCTTATGAATTTAGTTTTGATCCGCGGCGGTTACCCACCGGTTGCGGTGCGTCCGGAAGACCGGCTCGAATACATTCTCGGCTTGCAACAGGCACAGGCTGGACAAGGAGCCAAACGCTTCAATGCTCTTCTCTACAGACGACTTGGCGAGACTCTCGGAGAGTATGTGAATGCCCTAGAGGAGGGGCAGCCACGCTCCTAGAACAACAGCTTCAGAGCGAATTGCAAGACCCGTGGGTCAGCGGCTGTCGTGATCCTTCCGAATGTTACGCCTGCTGACGCATTCGAGTTAGGATTGCTGAAGTTGGGCCGATTCTCAATGTTGAAGGCTTCGGCCCGAAACTGAAGTTGCAGCCTCTCGGTCATTCGGAATTGCTTGAACAGCGATGAATCGACATCGAAGTAAGCCGGTCCGCGCAGCGTGTTTCGCCCGACTGACCCGAATGTGCCGATTCTAGCCTGCGTAAAAGCAGCCGTGTTGAAGTACTGTGCAATCTGATTCGCTCCTGCCGGGCGCGCCGGGTCTCCAATTACGTCCGCATAGTCGTTGCTAATGCCGGAACGCGAACGATCTGTGCCGCTGATCACTGTAAATGGCAAGCCGCTGTTCAATGAACTAATGACGTTCAGCTGCCAGTCGTTCAGCAGCACATTCCGGAATCCCTGCACTCTCAGTCTGGGCAGCAGATACACAACCGACAGATTGAACCGGTACGTCTGGTCGAAATCAGCCGGGCCTCGCGCGCTGGCGAAGTTAAACGGGTTGGGTGGTCCGGTATTGCCCTCGGTTGCACTTGAGGTGTCGTCGATAGTTTTGCTCCAAGTGAAGTTAGTGAGCAGTGAGAGCCCATTGCCCAGCCGCTTGGTCGCATTCAACTGCAGCGAATGATAGTTTTCATAGACGTACGAACTAGCCAACTCCACCGACCCTAAACCAGGATAAAGCCGGCGGGTATTCTCATTGGCAACCGTCGCACCGAGGCCGAACAGCGCCGGATTAAACTGCCGCGAACCGACGATGTTGATGGCATGATTACCGACATAAGCAGCGGACACAGCAATGTTGCCCGTAAACTGGTGCTCGAGCGTAAGGTTCCAGTTCTGCGTATAGCCAACGCGCGACGACGGATCGAGCATGCCGCCAGAAACAGGCAGCAGGAACTTGTATGAGGCAAACTGATTCGGAGTAATCGCTGTGCGAGGGAACGGACTACCTCCCGGATAGTTCGCGTAAGGATTGGCGAAGTTCGGCGCAGGAATGTTCAGGTACAAATTTGTTGGCTGCGTGGCATCGGTTCGCTGGTAGATCAGGCCTGTCGGAAAGCTATAGAAGATGCCGTAAGCGGCGCGCAAAACTGTCTTGCCGTTGCCGCCGATATTCCATGCCAGACCCACACGCGGAGCGAAAGCCTTCCAGTTGTTGCGAAAGATTGCGTCGCCAATGCCGCGGTCTCCCGGAAACAGCAGCCCGCGCGGAGCACCCGGCGCAACTGTCGATTGAACACCGGGGACAAAGGCCGTCAGTGAACGATTCTGGTCAGTTGGTGGCAGCCAGGGATCCCACCGCAGACCTGCATTCACGGTCACTTGCCGAGTTACTTTCCAGTCATCTTGCAAGTAAGCCGAAGGCCGATTCTCCCGTAGATAAAACACGCGTCCGTTGTCCTGAAAGAATTGAGATTCGTAACCCAGGTAGAAGTCGGTGAGCGAAGATCCGGTTACCTGGCCGTTGAAGGTGTTGTCTCCGGGCGTGAATGAATAGTCAGACACATTGATACGGCTTCGTTCAAACTGCCCTCCGAAGCTGAGGCTGTGCGCACCTAAAATCTTGACCGCTGAGGCCCGGTAATCGAACGTCGTAGGCGCCTGCCTCAAAGCGCCTCCCGAGAAAATGTTCACGAAGCCCGAGATGTTCGCTCGAATGCCAGGAAAAATCGGCAACGCGGTACCGAACGGCACATTCTGCCCAAAGCTTTGCAAAGTTTGTAGACCGGGCGCGACCGGAATCTGCGTACGCGCGTAACGTCCGGCACTGGCGAAGAAAGATGCTGTAAGAGTGGAACTGAAGCTGTGCGTCTCATTGATAGCCAGTGACTGGTTGCGAAATCGATTTTCGGCGTAGAATCCGGTTGGCGCATTGAAGGGTCGTTGAAAGTTGTCCTGATCGTAAAAGTAACGGACGCTCAGACGGTCCCGCTCTGAAAAGACCTGATCGACCTTTGCTAAATACTGCGTGTCGTCCAGATTCTGATTCGCCGATGAGACGAACTGGGTGCCAAGGTTAGGCAGGGGCAGCAGCGCATTGGCAATCTTGACCGAGACCGGGTTAAAGAGCGCGGGATCGATGAAGTTATTGGCAAAGCGGACTCCATTCGCACTTTGCAGCGGTACCCTGATTGCCGAGAAGTCGCCCGCCCGTTCAGCAGCACTCGGAGTGGTAATGGAAATCGGGCTCGGTGCTGACCGCCGTTCGGTATCCTGCGCCGAGAAGAAAAAGAACGTCTTGTTCTTAATAATAGGACCGCCAATGGTACCGCCAAACTGATTCAGCTTGAAGGGCGGTTTACTCACGTTAAAAAAGTTGCGAGCATTCAATACCGTGTTGCGCAGGAACTCGAACGCAGTTCCGTGAATCTCGTTCCCACCAGACCTGGTGGACAACTGAACTAACGCACCAGCACCGCCGTACTCAGCACTGTAGTTAGA
>CALMAV010000078.1 GCA_937859895.1 uncultured Bryobacterales bacterium
CGTTTCCGATTCGTCGATGGTGAATATCAAGGACGTAATCGACCCGGATGACATCAACATCTACCGCGGTCTGGCAGGCGGGCTGACTGTTTCTAATGTGCTGCATGGCAGTGCAAACGCGATTGGTGGCCAGACGGAAGTAATTAAGTTGCGCTGGGGCAAGAACGCGGACGAACTGCGATTTGAAGGCGCGAAGCCGGGCATCAAGTTTGCGTTGGGCGAGAACCCGAAGCGACAGGGACAGCCCTCACAAAACTTTTTCAGCCAAGGGCCGCCGCAGGAGCGGCGCTATCCCGGAACGCGCATGGGCGTGGAAGAAGTGATTCGAACCAGCTTTACGGAAGCTAAGAACTACCAGGCTGACTGGAAGGAGTATCGGGCCAAGGTAGCGCACGGAGAGCATCCGTTACCACCTCGCAAAGATCTTCGATTGGACCCGCTGGTGGAGGTACTGGAAGGCAATCGCTATGTGCATGCGCACTGTTACCGATCGGATGAGATTTTGATGCTGATTCGCGTGGCCGACGAGCTGGGCTTCAAGATAAGAACCTTTCAACATGTGCTGGAGGGCTACAAGGTAGCGAAAGAGATTGCGGCACATGGAGCGGGCGCTTCCACCTTCAGCGATTGGTGGTCATACAAGATTGAGGCCTACGATGCGACGCCGTACAATGCCGCGATCATGACGCGCAAGGGCGTAAATGTTTCGCTCAACTCAGATTCCGATGAACTGATGCGGCACCTGAATTTGGAAGCGGCCAAGACGATGCGATACGGCGGATTGAGCGAGACCGAAGCATTGGCGCTGGTGACGATCAATCCGGCTAAGCAGTTGGGCGTGGAAGACAAGGTGGGATCAATTGAGGTGGGTAAATCCGCAGACCTGGTGTTGTTCGATAAGCATCCGTTGCTTGGTTCTTCGAAGCCGTTAAAGGTGTGGATCGATGGGCATGAGTACTTTGATCGCGACCGCGACCTGGAGAACCGCCCGAAGTTTCAAGAGCGAAAGAAACTGCTGTTGGACAAAGAGAATACAGCGAACGACAAAGCGAAAACGACGGTGAAGGCCGGATGAGACGCGGATGGCTGATTAGTTGGTTCTGTGCTGCGCTGGCCCTGGCCGCAGATGATTCCGTGCTGATCAAAAATGTGACCGTGCATCCGGTGACGGGACCGGAGATTCCAGGCGGGTCGGTGCTAGTCGTAGATGGAAAGATCGCTGAAGTTGGAACACGCGTTGGTGGGCGCGGTGGTGCACGCGTGGTTGACGGCAAGGGGATGCACCTCTACCCGGGCTTAATCAATGCGGCGACCAATGTCGGGCTGTCTGAGATTTCAGCACTGCGTGACACGGTGGATTTGGATGAGATTGGGCTGTTCAACCCGGAGTTGCGGGCTGAAGTGGCCTTTAATCCAACTAGTGAGCATGTGGCGGTGGTGCGGGCATCAGGCATCACAGCTGTAGTCAGTTTGCCGGGCAGCGGCGCACGAAGCTTTCGCAACAGCGGCGCTGGCACGGTGATTACTGGCCAGGGCGCGCTGATGCATCTGGCTGGCTGGACATGGGAAGAGATGGCAGTAAAACGGAGCGCCCTGATGGATGTTCTGTTTCCGCAGATTCAAACCGTGCCGGCCCAGTTTGCAGCGTTTGCAAGTGGTCCGCCGCGCACCTTTGCCGATGAAGAGAAGCGCTACAAAGAGCAACTGGTGAGCATGAGCCAGTTCTTTGAGCAGGCACGTCAATATGAGAAATCAAAGAGTGCGCGGACTGCGGATTTTCGGCCTGATCTAAAGCTGGAAGCGATGTTGCCGGTAGTGGACGGCAAGCAGCCGCTGTTTATTCGGGCAGAACGTGAGCGGCAGATCAAAGATGCAGTGGAGTTCGGGGACAAAGAGAAGGTGAAGATTATCATCGCCGACCCGCATGAAATTGGGAGTACGGGGCCGCTGCTGAAGTCACATGGGATTCCGGTGGTGCTGGGCAAAGTGTTTACTCTGCCGATGCACGATGACGATCCTTACGATGCACCCTATACGCTGCCGAATGAGTTCTACAAAGCAGGCGTGAAGATTTGCTTTGGCACCTTCGATGTAGAGTTTGCACGGAATGTACCGTTTGAAGCAGCGCAAGCTTCGGCGTTTGGTTTGCCGCATGAAGAAGCCATTCGCGGGTTGACCATCAACAGTGCAGAGATTTTGGGTGTTGGAGACCGGTTGGGGTCGATCGAGAAAGGGAAGATTGCGGATTTGATCCTGACTGATGGCGACCCGACTGAGGCGAAGACGAATATCAAGGCGATGTTTATTGCGGGACGGAGCGTTGAGTTGGAGTCAAGGCACACGCGGGAGTTTGAGAAGTGGATGGAGCGGCAGTAAGGTGATCCGTGAGCAGGTGCCCGTTTTTATGAACAAGTGCAATGTCAAGCTTACGCAGTGGCAAACCCGAATATTGCTGGAAGGTCTTCGGGAGCTGGAAAAGAATTGGCTTCAGATTAATCGCTCGACGACCGATGAGGACGAAAGAGCCGAGTATGCCAACGACCTCATCGAATTGAACATGACTCGAAAGCACCTAGAAAGTTCGGTCGGTGCAGGTCTGGGAGAGGCTTTGCCAGCGCCCGAAGAGACACACGTTTGAGTTTACTTTCTGGTTCTACTTTCCTTCTGTAAAGGACCATTCGACCTAGCTTCTTCGTATTCCACCAAGCCAATTTGAGGCCGACGATTAATGACTTTTTCGAAAATGCTGTCGGTCATGGCTTTCTCCGCTAGCCTCTGTTTTTGTGGGCCGATTGCAACAATCCCGCTCAGTGCACTATTAAGTCAGGCTGGTTCTGTTGTAGTCGCAACTGCCATTCAAAGCGAGAGTACGACAAACGGCCTATCCTTGCACCTCGAAGTGCTAAGAAGCATTAAAGGACAAGAAGAACAAGGCCGTGAAATTCAAGCAGTATGGCCGTCACGTGCTCCAATCGCTAGCGAGAGAGCAAAGAATTTACTTACGAAAACCGGCATATGGTTCCTAAAGCAATCTGACTCCACTTGGAATATATTGCCCCTGGTAATGGGAGATATTCAGCCCATGGATCTTTATATCCGAGTCCCGCCGGGCGATTTACCCGCTATGTATGCATATGGAAGCGATGCCCAACCGAATGTTCGGCTCGTCAAAGAAATCGAGGCTGCAGCCGTTAATCCTCTTACGTCTTATACCACCGCTAGAACCGTTAGGGATCTAGACAATGGACTAGGTTCGGCGTTGGTGCAAGGGGTGTTCTCTAGCTTTTCCCAATCTTCGAGTTTGCCTGTGAAAGTAGCCGGCGTGAACGGCCAGCTACGAAACAGCACCCCGCAAGCAGCGACCGCGCTGCTGTCTTTAGCACCGGATACTTTGTCCGTAGACACTCAGAACCAGCTGTCTCGCGAGATGTGTGGGTATCGATCAACAGACCCAAGTGCAATCGCAACGTTGTCAATCTTCCTAGGCGCACAGTATTCGCCAGCAATGCGCTTTTGCGCAGCACATGCGCTCCGGGAAATTCACACTGCAAAAACTATGCCGGTACTTGCAACCTTGTTTAACGATCCAGTTTCTAGAATCCGCTATGACGCAGTGATAGGAGTTGCACGGTATGCAATGGGGTTCCAGTGGCCACAGCAGAAAACAAGCATAATGTGGTTAACAACTACCGCCCTGGACCTGAGGTGACAAAGGAGATGCGAGAGCATTTTCCCACCGAACCGAAGTTTGAGGAGAATGAGCAGGAGTACATCTCCTATTGGAGAAACTGGCTCGCAACTCAGGGTGTGCAATAAACCAAGACGTCACTCGGTGGTAGAGACGCTGCCTTACATCACCGCAGTAACTTCGCGCCATGGGCGATTCTGTGACTCCGCTACTGCTTCATAAGTAAGCTCGCCGGCGTACGTATTCACGCCTTCCTTCACCGCCGGGCTTAGCTCGCATGCGCGTTCTAGGCCTTTGTTGGCCAGCAGCAGTAGATACGGGATAGTTGCGTTTGTCAAGCCAAAGGTTGATGTATGCGGAACGGCGGCCGGCATATTGGAGACGCAGTAATGCAGAACGTTATCGACGAAGTAAATCGGATCAGTATGCGTGGTGGCGTGAGCCGTTTCTACGCAGCCGCCTTGATCAATCGCCACATCGACAATCACTGCTCCCGGCTTCATTTGCTTAAGCATGTCGCGGCGGAGTAGCTTAGGGGCAGAGGCGCCGGGGATTAGGACGGCTCCGATCACCAGGTCAGCTTGCCGTACTGCGTCACGAATGCTGTGGGTGTTCGACGCAAGTGTCCGGAGCGAGTTGAAGTAGATGTCGTCGAGCTCGCGCAGGCGGTTTAGGTTGCGGTCAATGATGGTCACGTTAGCACCGAGGCCACAGGCCATTTTGGCAGCATTATGGCCGACGATACCGCCGCCCAGAACCACTACATTCGCAGGCGCCACGCCGGGAATGCCGCCCAGCAGAATGCCGCGACCGCCATTCGGCTTTTCCAAATATTGCGCACCTACCTGAATAGCCATACGCCCCGCTACTTCACTCATGGGCGTCAGCAGGGGAAGTGAACCATCGCGCTCGCGAATAGTCTCATACGCAACAGCATTCACCCGCGACTTCAGCAGAGCATCGGTCAGTTCAGGCAGCGGGGCCAGGTGCAGATACGTAAACAGAGTCAGGCCAGGGCGAAAGTGCGCGTACTCGGACGGCTGTGGCTCTTTCACTTTCACGATCAGGTCGGACTTGCTCCAGACTTCAGGGGCGCTATTTACAATCAGAGCGCCGGCTTCGCGATACTCTTCATCGCTGATGGAGCTGCCCACGCCTGCGCCGGTTTCCACCAGCACCTCGTGTTCGCATTCACGCAGGGCGGTAACCATGCTGGGCACACAACCAACACGCGTTTCATGATCTTTAATTTCTTTAGGGACGCCGATTACCAGAAAAGCCTTCTTTCGTCTGTCAGAGATCCGGAGGAGTAGGACCGGGCGGAGCAGCAGCCGGGTTCACTGGAGTTCCCGAGAGCAGTGGCACGGTCTCGGTGGCCGACTGCGGAACCGTGCTGGCTGTCGAACCATCGTGCCGTGGACCTAGGCCCAGACCGGTCAGCGTAAGTGCGCTGATCTTGCCATCGTCGGGTAGGTTCGCGCCTGCCTGAAAACGCTTCAGAGCATCCACCGAGTCATCATTCCATTCTCCGTTTGCCTCGCCTTTGAAGTAGCCGCGGTCGGCGAGAGCTCTCTGAATTTCAATGTAGCGGTCGGGATCGGGATGGAGTTGATAGCTGGGCGGCGGCGGTGTGTGGACGGCCGTTCGGACCAGGCGGCCGTTCTTGCCACGCGAGTACCGCACATTAGACTTACGCGCAACAAGAGCCTTCGGTTTCTTCGATCCCTTGACGGCGGTTGCTTTTGTTTTTACCTTTGGCTTTGACGGAGGTACGGCGCCACCGGCAGGCACCAGGAACAGATCGGTGCCAAGCAAGGCCAGTAGGAGAATAACTCTCATCCTTGGTTGTTTCAGATTTTATCAGTGTTAGGCAGTGACATGATGGGAGGAAACAGAAATGATCATCTCCATAAAGCTGCACGCAACCCGAGCGGAGATCGATGCGGTCTGCGAACGGATCGCTGATTTCGGCTACAAAGTGCATTCCATTGAAGGCGAAGAGCGCGTAGTGATTGGCGCGGTGGGCACAGGCGACGTGACTGCATGCCTGGAGTCACTCGAGGCCATGCCGCAGGTAGAAAAAGCTGTGCGCATTTCGGCGCCCTACAAGTTCGTCAGCCGTGAGTTTCGTGATAGCAAAACGCGCGTCAGGGCAAATGGCGTTGACATCGGCGGCGATGAATTCGTAATGATGGCGGGTCCGTGCTCGGTGGAAAACGAGCGGCAGATTCTGGAATCGGCACATGGCGTTGCAGCGCAGGGGGCACAGTTCTTGCGCGGTGGAGCGTTCAAGCCGCGGACGTCGCCTTACGATTTTCAAGGCATGGAGCGTGAGGGTCTCAAGCTGTTGCGCAAGGCTCAGGAAGAGACCGGGCTTGGGATTATCACCGAAGTCATGAGCGACCGTGATGTAGAGATGGTGGCCGAGTATGCCGACATTCTGCAGATTGGCGCGCGCAATATGCAGAACTTTGCGCTGCTGAAAGAGCTCGGGAAAACCAGCCGCCCGGTGATGCTGAAGCGCGGCTTGAGTTCGACCATTAAGGAGTTGCTGATGTCGGCCGAGTATGTGGTGGCGCATGGCAATCCGAACGTGATTCTGTGCGAGCGCGGTATTCGGACCTTCGAGACCGCAACACGCAACACATGTGACATTACAGCCATCGCGGTTCTGAACGAGCTCACACATTTGCCGGTGATGCTGGACCCGAGCCATGCCACAGGCAAGCGCAGCTTAGTGCCGGCGCTGTCACGAGCAGGCGTGGCGATTGGAGCCGATGGGTTGATTGTGGAAGTGCATCCCAATCCGGAGAAAGCGATGAGCGACGGAGCGCAGTCTTTGAGCATGCCGCAATTCGGGGCAATGATGCGAGAGTTGAAGCCGTATGTCGAATTGTGGAAGGCCACGCGAGTGGAGGAGGCCGTTACTGCTTAGCGACTACCGTGCATGTGTTAACGCATGAGAAAGGTGTGGATTGTTCTACTCTGTGCCGTGTTGGCGGCAAGCGTAGCAACCGGGATCTACTTCTACCGGCACCGTTATGTGCGGTCGGATGCGGACCTTCTCAAGATTCTTCCGGGCGGCGACGTGACTACGTTCTTTGCGAATGTGCAGGCG
>CALMAV010000079.1 GCA_937859895.1 uncultured Bryobacterales bacterium
ACCTGAACCTGCTCGAAGAAGCAAAGAAACGCGACCATCGAAAGATCGGCAAAGATCTCGAACTCTTTACAGTGAACGAAATGGTTGGCGCCGGCCTGCCGCTTTGGCTGCCCAAAGGTGCAACGGTTCGCCGTCTTCTGGAGGACTACATCCTCGACATGGAGCGGCGCGGTGGTTATCAGCACGTCTACACGCCCGACCTGGCCAAGGTTGAGCTATATCAACGCTCAGGCCACTGGGAACACTACCACGAAGACATGTTCCCGCCCATGCAGCTGGAGCACGAACAAATGGTATTGCGGCCCATGAACTGTCCGCATCACATCTTGATTTATAAGTCCAAGATGCGAAGCTACCGCGATTTGCCCGTACGCATTGCGGAGCTTGGCACCATGTATCGTTATGAGCGTTCCGGCGCTCTCAGCGGGCTCAGTCGCGTGCGCTGCATGACGCTGAACGACGCGCACATTTTCTGTATGCCTGGGCAAATCAAGGCTGAGTTCACCAAAGTCATGCAACTGGTGGAACAAACCTATCGAGACCTGGGCATTACGCAGTACAGCTATCGCCTCTCTTTGCGCGACAAAACCAATACCGAGAAGTACGTTGCGAACGATGAGATGTGGGAGCTCGCGGAGCGCGAACTGCGGGAAGCTATGGACGCCTTAGGCTTACCTTACAAGGAAGCTCCTGGTGAGGCTGCCTTCTATGGGCCGAAACTCGATATTCAGCTCGCGGACGTGATGGGTCACGAGGAAACTTACTCCACCATTCAAATCGATTTTCACCTGCCCAATCAGTTCGAACTTGGCTACATCGGAGCCGACAGCCAACAGCATCGGCCCGTCATGATTCATCGCGCCATCATCAGCACCATGGAGCGAATGATCTCTTATCTGATCGAACTTTACGGGGGCGCTTTCCCTGTATGGCTGGCCCCTGTACAGGCGATTGTATTACCTATTTCGGAGCGCCAGAACGAATACGCCCAGCAGGTTTACGAAAAGCTCCTCAGCTCCGGCGTGCGCACAGAAATCGATTCCCGCAGCGATAAGGTAAATTTAAAGATAAGAGAAGCGCAACTTCAGAAGATTCCGTACATGTTAGTGGTAGGAGATCGGGAGGCTCAGGGAGGGCTTGTCTCGGTCAGGAATCGGAAGAGTGGCGACCAAGGGGCAGTTGCAGTAGATGAGCTTATCAGCCGTCTACAGCAATCAATCACCACAAAGAACTTAGAAGACTAAATTTGATTCTCGCAGTCCTTATTCTATTGGGCTGTTGGACTTACTGCGTCCTCGCTATTACTGCCGCTGTGCAGCATATGCGCAGTGTTCCATCATCTGCGCACCAGAGTCCGGCAGCTATCAGTATTCTGAAGCCATTGTCCGGCCTCGACGAAGGCTTAGAGGCAAACCTCCGGAGCTTCTTCGAGCAGGACTACCCAGTGTTCGAGTTGCTGTTTGCGGTATGCGACGAATGGGATCCAGCCGCCCCTCTCGTCTCTCAGTTGATGGCGGAGTATCCCTCCGTCCATGCGCGTCTGCTCCTCACTGGGGACCCGCCGTACCCGCATGGCAAAGTCTACAGTTTGCATCGCATGCTGGAAGCATCGCAGTACGAGTTGATTGTCATGAGCGACAGCGATGTCCGAGTCAGCGCTGATTTCTGCACACGCCTGTCCGATGAATTCTCCGACCCGCAACTGGGCTTGGTGACCTGCCCATATCGCGCCATCGCGGGAGACACAATTTGGTCGCAGTTGGAAGCCCTCGGCATGAACACCGACTTCCATGCCGGCCTGTTTACCGCGGTGATGATGGAAGGAACCAAGTTCGCGGTCGGCCCTACCATCGTGACACGCAAGAGCGTGCTGAATGCGCTCGGCGGCTTGGAACGAGTGAAAGACTACGCAGCTGAGGACTACAGGTTGGGCCAACTAGCCGCAGAACTAGGCTGCGGCGTGCGGCTCTCCCCCTACGTTGTCGAGCATCGGATCGGCAGCGAGACCATGCTGGCCAATTTCGCTCACCGGCTACGCTGGGCCCGTACTACCCGTCGTTCCCGGCCCTGGGGATACGTCGGCCAATTCTTTACGCATCCCTTGCCGGTGTGCCTCGCCGTATCGGTTCTTGAGCCGATACACTACTGGAGTCTCCTAGCTGCCACTTGTATCTTGCGTGGGGTCGCAGCCTGGACAGTGTCGAAAAGGATCTTGCGGGCCGATGTGCCCTGGCTGCTGTTGCCGTTGCAAGACTTTCTTGGCTTTGCCTTTTGGGTAGCCGGCTTCTTTGGCAATTCAATCCACTGGCGCGGCCAGCGCTATACCCTCAATCGCGACGGCACCTTACAACCAGTCAGCTAAGGGATCGGGTGACCCTTCTCGCGATCTTCGGGTCCATCTTCTTCCGCTTCTTTAACCATTTCAGGCGAGAAGCGTTCATTGTTCATGGCTTCGAAACCTTCGAGCGTTCCATGCGAGTCCGTTGCGTCTTCCAGACTTCGCGCCGCTTTCTTCGCTTCCTCATCGGAAGCTGCCATGTTCCGCAACTTCTCCAGGTCATCATGTTCAGGCATAGACATATGAGTAGGATAGCGATGCGCGTAATCGTGGCTCAAACGGCAACTAGCTCCAGCAGCTTCGCAAGGAATTCAGCAGGCAATAGAAGCTGGCGGTGCTCGCGAAAGAACAATTGCCCATCGTGATCTCGGACGACCTCCACATGATGGTCTTGCGCCGGATCACCGATCGCATTCGGAGTGGTAAAGTTATTCGCTTACCGGAGTGTATGAAGAAGATGATGTCCTTAGAATTGGGTAGCTGAGCCATATTTGGGAGTTCCCCTCCAAGTGCCCGAATACCCTCGATTGCATCCACAAGTTTGAGTTTTAGTTTCACTTTCCCGGTTGGACCTCCAGCACTTCGGTCGCGCTCACTTTGTTCCATTCCATAGGGAAGCTTTTGCCCACGTAGTAGTTTGGCCACTGGTCTTTGTAGTGTTTTGAGGCAACCATGCCCGACTCACCTACTGGAATGCTCAAAGTTGAGTTGTCGAAGTTACTGAAATCCACCACCAAGCGTTCTGACGGCCCAAGCGTTCGAGTAGTCTGTTTCACTGTAGTCCCCGACCCGCTCATTGGCACTGGACTGATATCGAAGAACCCGCTGACCAGCGGGAGTTGCTTACCCACAGGGTGTTCAAAGTTCCACTGGAGAAACTGACCCCACTTCCACTTTGCAATCGGGCTCCCTTGCTCTTTCCGACCAGAGGCCAGCGCACGAGTGAGATTGCGCAGCAACATGCGATCCCAGTCGTTGCCTTCAACCCAGCCCTGCGGACGCGTACGCAGCAATTCCTGAACCCTGGACGGACGTGGCAGGATGGATGGCTTCTCTCCGCTATTGGCTGCTATGGAGCCAGCTACTAGCCCGCTTCGAAGCTCGTTACTGAACAGCTCGCAGATAAGAGGCGCTGCCAGATTGGCATCCATTTGCCCGTTCCAGCCTTTCAGCACTTGGGCTGCTTCGCGAACTGAGTTATCCGCGTCTTTAAAGGTCGCCAAACGCGTAATCTGCCGTGCTAAGAACAGATCATATGCAGAGTAGACGTCCTTCTGAATCGCCTGCAGATCCGAGACCTGCAACTTACTTTTGGCTAACAGCCGCGACCGTATCTGATTGACACGGTATGCGTCGTCGTAGCGACCGGGTGCAGCAAACGGGAAGTCGGGCGCATATGGATTCTGATTCGCTGTTGCGATGATGCCGGATGGAGGGTTAAACACGCTCGGCATCTGCTCGAAAGGCACGTAGCCGGTCCACTCGGAGTTGCCAGCTGCGCCGTCCAGAGGAGTATCGCTAGTGAATGCCGTGCTGCCGTTAGCGCGAATCGGGATGCGGCCTGCGGCCTGATAGCCGATGTTCCCCGCCCTGTCAGCGTAGACAAAGTTCTGGCCTGGACCCCAGAAGATGCTGACTGCCTGCCGAAAGCCGTTCCAATCCTGAGCCCTGGCAAGGTCTGGAAACGGAAACCCGAAGCCATCCGCGGCGGCCCAGCGCATCGTATACGACCGCCCCTTATCGGTGAGCACCACCGGCCCATGGCGCGTGACCCAGATATCCATCTGAACGGGCTTGCTGTCACGCACGCCGATGAATTGCCGATCTAATTGCGCCTGCTCAACATGCCCTGCAAACTGATAGCGGCCTGTGCGCTCGTCCAGCTGCTCGACATATAGATCCATGACGTCGGTTCCGAGATTCGTCACGCCCCAGGCAATCTGGCGGTTATGCCCTGTGATGACAAAGGGGACACCAGGCAGCGCAGTGCCGGCTACTTCGAATTCAGGTGTCTTCAGATGAACCAGATGCCAGGTGCTAGGCACGCCGTAGCTCAAATGCATATCGTTGGCGAGCATTGGTTTGCCGGTAACCGTGTGCGCGCCAGAGATGGCCCAGGCGTTAGAGCCAGGGCTGAGAGCCTGGCCTTCTGGAGATGGAAAGAGGAACTGAATTTTGGCAGGACCGTCGTGCACTGCGCCAGCCCGCGACAGCAGAGCGCTTTTGCTCCACTCGTACTCAGAGTTGTCGGTGAGGTCACGAAACATGATCAGCCCAATGAGCATGCTGTCGGTAAGCGACCAGGAGCGCGGATCGTAAGCATGACCGGGCAATGAAAACTCAAGCGGGTAGTCACCGCGATGAGTGTCGATGTAGTAGTTCACGCCACGCGCATATTGGGAGAAGGCCTCGCGGTCGATAGGACGCAACCGTAGCAGGTCGGCTTCAGCCAGCGCACGCATACGCATCCGGCGTGAGCGCTGGTCCACAGCCAAGGCACCAGGACCGAAGACTTCGGCCAACTCGCCGGCAGCAAAGCGGCGCAAGCTGTCCATTTGCCACAATCGATCTTGGGCAGTAGCGTAACCTTGCAAGAACAAGGCATCCTGCCAGGAGGAAGCCTCAATGTGCGGATTACCGCGGCCGTCGCGTCGAATGAAACCCTTAGCATGGATAGGAGCGGCGAGTCGGCCTGAGGTTTGTGGCAGCGGTCGCACAGCCAGCCAATAGATGGCAATTGCAGCGAGAACGACCACAAGGGCCAAGACCGCGTTGACGGTGCGCACTAATTGCGTTAACACCCATCGATTTTACTCTGGGCGGCAGAGAAACCTATGAGCCTGCGGCTATTAATCCTCTGCGTAATTCTGGTCTCCAATGGTTTCTTTGCAGCAGCTGAAGTGTCGCTGGTTTCGGTGCGGCAGTCGCGACTGCGCGAGCTAGCAGAAGCCGGCAACGCGGGCGCTCAGAGCGCATTGAACCTGTTGGCAGACCCTGGCCGGCTGCTCTCTGTGACGCAGTTCGGCGTGACACTGGCTAGCCTCGGATTAGGGTGGGCGGGCGAAGACACCATGTATGAGCTTCTAGTAGGGCTGCTGTCTCGGCTCCATCTGCCAATTGCGCCCGGCATCCTGCATGGCGTAGGCTTTGCGCTGTCCTTTCTGATGATCAGTTACGCGCACGTGATTATCGGTGAGGTTGTGCCTAAGAATCTTGCCATTCAAAAGGCCGACCGTATGGCCATATTGTCAGCGCCGGTGCTGCTGGTGTTCTACCGTCTTTCTCAGCCCTTTGTGGTGGTGATTGAGCGTTCGGCAGCAGTGATCCTGAAGGCACTCGGGTTAGGCGCAGGGCATCTGCATGGTGGTGGTCACACGCCCGAAGAGCTGAAGTAC
>CALMAV010000080.1 GCA_937859895.1 uncultured Bryobacterales bacterium
GACCTGGAGGCCGTGCGGCAATGGCTTCAAACCTTCGGCTTTCACGTGAATGCCACCTATCCGAATAGAATCCTGATCGACTTCTCCGGTACTGCTGGCCAGGTAAAAGCCGCCTTCCACACCACTCTGCATCGCTTTAGTTACAAGGGGCACTCCTACCTCGCCAACATCAGTGATCCCCGGATTCCCGCAGCACTTACCCCGGTCGTGGACGGCGTAATCTCGTTGAACGACTTTGCTCCACAAGCGATGGGCAACATCGTGCGCACGGTCCCCATTCCGGACCTCAACTTCACAAGTGGCGGACACTCACTAGGCCCCGGCGACTTACAAACTATCTACAACTTGAACCCGCTCTTCGCAAGTGGGTTGTCCGGTCAGGGCGAAACGGTCGCCGTGCTGGAAAGCAGCGACATGTATAGCGTGAGTGATTGGTACGCCTACCGCCGCGCATTTGGGTTAGCCAAGCGTTTTCCGCAAGGTTCGCTGCTTTCGGTAAATCCAGCCGATCGCGGGCTGCCCTGTGTTGATCCTGGCCCGGGCAATGCTGATCGCGAGGCGACGCTTGATGCAGAAGTGGTAACCGCTGCCGCCCCAAGTGCCACGGTCATGGTTGCAGCTTGTGCCAATACTTTTGAGTTTGGTGGCTTCATTGCCTTGCGCAATCTGTTGAGTTCGCCTCACCCACCTTCGGTTGTCAGTATCAGCTACGGCAGCGCGGAAGCAACTCTGGGAACAACACAGAATGCAGCGATCAAGGCGCTGTACCTGCAAGCTGCTGCCGAAGGCGTTTCGGTTTTTGTCTCTGCTGGTGATTGGGGCCCAGATGCAGGCGATCGCAGGACGCTGTCGGCCTATGGTCTCAGCGTGAGCGGCTTTGCCTCCACTCCCTGGAACGTTGCAGTAGGCGGCACTGACTTTGCCGATACTTATCTCGGCGCCGTGAACCAGTATTGGTCAGAATTTAGTTCACCTACTAAAGCCTCCGCGCTCTCCTATGTTCCTGAGATCCCAGCGAACGGCTCCTGTGCAAGCCAGCTACAGGCTACCTTCAATGGGTTTGCACATCCCTATGGAACCGATGGTTACTGCAATAGCCCTTCCACCCCGGCTACCCGGCTGCTGAATGGTGAGGCGGGCAGCGGTGGTGCCAGTTCCTGCTCCTCCGGTTCGGCTAGTTCCAAGCCCGGTGACCTCACTATCTGTAGCGGCTATGCCAAGCCGGCCTGGCAAGCTGACCTGCCCGGCAATCCTAATGATGGGGTCCGCGACTTGCCGGATATTTCTCTGTTTGCCTCGACCGGCGCATGGGGGCACGGGTACGCCATCTGTCTCTCCGATCCTACGCGAGCTGGTACGGCTTGCAGCAACTACTACCAGATTTCCGGCGGCACGTCTGCCTCAGCTCCTTTCATGGCAGGCTTGCAGGCATTGATCAATCAAAGTACGGCCCAAGCTTGGGGCAATCCGAACCCGGTTTACTACGCCTTGGCGCACGACCAATATGACAGCGGAGGCACTGCTTCCTGCGATGCGAGTCTCGGAGCAAGCATAGGCGCAGAGTGCACCTTCCATGACATCACTCAAGGAGATAACGCGGTAGTCTGCCTGGCAGGAAGCCCCAACTGCTATGCGCCTTCTGGTGAGATTGGCGTGTTTTCGCTCTCGACCAAAGCGTACCTTCCAGCCTACTCAGCAGGAACGGGCTGGGACTTTGCTACGGGAATTGGTAGTGTCGACGCTGCTAATCTGGTCAATAACTGGCTTCGGGGAGTAGCGCTTATCCCGGCAACTACGGCTCCGGCCCGTTGATCAAGTGTCGATGTCCTCGTGAGATACATCCTCAGTCGGTCGCTTCAAGGGTTGTATCGTCGTTTGAATGCTGTCATTCCTGGCGTTGAGAGTCCGTCGTTTCGATAGTGGGCCCAAGCGAGAGGATCCCCCTTGTAGTGCGCAAGATCACTTGGTCTTAGATTGTAGTCCTGAGTGATGGAATTTCTGACCAAATCAGCCACGGCCGTGAACGATACGTTCGTGTGTCTTATGAAATCGAAGCCCATCATTATGTCGCTACAAAATGAGTTGTCAACAAAAACGGCTGTCACTGCCGAATCAGCAGACCATGCAACATGAGCAAAGTTCACGGCACAGTCGCGTCTTTGTGCAAGAGTGCTCGTAGTCAGCCAGCCGTTACTCTCTGTCACGTATACGAGACAATCTGGAAATGTACAAAATTCGGTGATCCTGACTGTTCTTTTGCCATCAGGGGATTGAGAACGAATCAAGGTCTTAGAACAACTGCTCAGGCTCAGGGAAGCAATCAAGATCAAACAGGCTTTCGCGGTGGAGCCCAAGAGCTCCTTTCTAGTTGCTGAGTAAGGAAAGTGATTCATATTCGAATCTAAATTGGAGAGGACGCTGCAAAGAACTAAATCCTTGAAGCACGTACTTACCGGGGTGGGTGCAGTTCTCTTCCTATTCGCGGGCACGCTTCATTTTTCACGCACTCGCCTTTTCGTGCAAATCGTTCCGCCCTACCTACCGAGGCCGGTTTTACTGGTTTATCTGAGCGGAGCTGCCGAAATCATTGGAGCGGTGGGGCTGTTGCTTCCAAGGTGGCAACGATGGGCAGCGTGGGGTTTAACTGCGCTCCTCCTCGCGGTCTTTCCGGCAAACATCTACATGGCCACAGATTCCGTTCAGGTGACGCGGAACCCTCTGCCCCAGTGGATGCTTTGGGCTCGTCTGCCTCTGCAAGCAGTGCTAATAATCTGGCTACTTTGGTGCACGAAACCAGACACAGATTAAGAGTGTAGCCGTCCACACTTCAGAATGCGCTTGAAACCAGTCTGGCTTATCTCCTTTGTTGCGATCTGGCTGTTGTGGTGCGTGCTGACGATCCGGGTATTGGTCCCAGCAGTCCAACGCCACTTCGCTTTTTATACACAGTTGATTGCGCTTGTTCTCTGTCTTATTCCGGTGCTAATGGCTGCTGCTTTTGTGTATTACCGCGCAACGTCTACTGATTCTGACTGAACGTGTTGCACGAGCTTAGCCGGCCTGACTCTAAACCTGCCTGGAACCAGTGGTCTCGTTGCGCCGAAGTGCCGTGCGTGAAAGACTCCGGACTCACTCGACCGGTTGCCATCTTCTGCAATCGATCGTCGCCAACCGCAGCTGCTGCGCCCAGAGCAGCATTTACATCAGCAGCGTTGATGATCCGCCGCTGCTCGGTTGAGTGGGCCCAGACTCCAGCAAAGCAATCAGCTTGCAACTCCAGGCGAACAGACAGCGCATTGGCTGACTGCGGATTCCGCTCCTGAAGTGCTCTTACCCTCGGCTCAATCCCGAGTATCTTCTGCACGTGATGCCCTAGCTCATGCGCAATGACATAAGCCTGAGCAAACTCGCCGGGCGCCCCAAACCGATTCCGCAGTTCGTCGAAGAAGCTCAAATCCAGATAAACCTTTTCGTCCTCAGGGCAGTAGAACGGCCCAATGGCGTCTTTCGCCATACCGCAACCCGAAGGGTAGGCAACTCGAAAAAGAACAAGCTTGGCATTTCGATACGGACGGTTTTCTGCTTGCGGCAAAATCACCGTCCAGTTCTTCTGAACGTCATCCAGCACGAAGGAGACAAACTGAACCTCGTTTCCTTCCTGCGCATCCTGGGCACGATCTGGCACAGTGCGCTGGTGAGTCATTGGGGCTGGCGTCCCACCTCCCGAGAACAAGGCGAAGAAGTTGCGCCCGAATACAAGGCTCAGTAAACCCAGAATGAGTGTGCCGCCGATACCGAAATGACCGAAGCCAAACCCACCAAAGTTGCCGCCTCCTCCGCTGTCATCGCGCCGATCCTCAATGTCACTGCTTATTCCGCCCGGGGTCCATTCCATGCTTTCTTAGCTTACTTCTGTTGCGATTCCGAAGCGGCGTTCCAAATATCGGTCTGCCACTTCCAGCCTTCGCCCTCTTTCTTCCAAATCACGACGTACTTCAAGATATTGGGCGATGTCGGCTGATTGGTGACAAGCTCCGCTGTCCCTATCTCAACCGCGATGTCACCAGTCACCTGCAAATCAACAGGCGAAAGCTTCAGCGACTGCACACCCAACGCTGACACGGTCTGTTCCCAGAAAGCACCGATGTGATCAAGGCCCTCCAGCATGTCGGCACCCGGGGGTAGGATACGCGCATTCGTCGTGTATACCTGAGACACGGCGCTAAAGTTTTTTCCACCGATCACTTCATTTTCAAAGATCGCGTTGATGCGCTGAAAGTCTTCTGTTTGTTGGGAAGCCATTGTTAACTATTCAGATAGCAATTCGACGAAAAAGGTATCCGCCAAGAGCCAGGTATGAATTACGAGCAACGCCTTACAACTAAGAAACGCTGAGAAGTTTGGAGTTGGCAGTTCCAGTTCCGTAATTGGCATGCCACAAAGTCAATGTGTGGGTACCTTGTTATTCGGCAGGAATCGCTGGCTGTCAAGGCGACTACTACAATATCTGAACTAATTGATAATTCCCACTCTCCTGGCCAGTCCCGCTTTCTTTGGGCTGGGCCTACCGATTACCTTTCTGTTCGGATAGAAAGTGTAGTTTTGCTGGCTCGGTGTCGTATTCAATACCATGGGTCTGTCGCTCATGGGCAGTTTCATAGTTACGGTTAAGGGACTACACGTAAAATACGTGGCGGGAACGAGTTGGCGTGTTGAGGCAATGACGTGCCAGCTATTCGCCGTTCAGTCCTGATTGCTTAGTCTCTTTCCTCGCCGCGCCGACGACGTTGTTTGCTGTGCAGACAAAATCGTCTCATTCAGATGAATTTCTGTTCGCGATCGCAGGCTTCTGGCATTGCGGCTATTGTGGTAGTGCCCTGCGGCTTTCTATAGCTCGGTTCGAGCGAGAACCAATCGAATCGCTTGTGGGCTCAAAATCCCTCATTGAAAGTCGATCCGCAAGCAACCAGAGCAACAGTAGCCCTAAAACCAGAAGCTCAGGTCATGGCTTGAGAAGAGCTTTAGCGCCTCAGCAACAACACACTAATTCCTGGATAGCGCTTGTAGCCGTACAACACACCCGTTTAGCGTGCTCTTGGTCACATTTCACTACAACGTTTAAGACATGGACGCGGGGCGAAAAGGGTATCGGCATCGGTGCTCATTTTGTTCTCATGAGCCCTGCCGTGACTCAGCCCTTGCCGGCAGAATTTGGAATGTGAGGCTTCTTTCCCAGCTCCTGCCAATGCGTCTCCGTCATGTTGACCTGACAGTGGTGGGCGGCAGCCTGAATATTGGCAAATGCTTGCTCCCGTTCATCGTCGGTGACACCTTTTACCTGATCGAAGCGAGCAATGGCGTTTCGCACGTGTGACCCATCGCTCATGGGCTCTTTTCGTTTCTCAGGAAAGGCATAGGCGGAGTCAGGCAGCTCTTTCTTGTCAGCTGTAGACAGCTTTCCGTGCTCTTCGTGTGGCTTCCAAGTGACTCTCATCGTGCCCTCTATCATCCATCATTGTGCTTGTTGGCGATTGCTTCTTTTCACACTTTTGCTACCTGTAACGTCCTTGCCTGCTCCGACTCTAATGGACGGAACCATAAGTGAGACTAAAAGATCAAGTAGCAATTGTTACTGGTGCAGCAACTGGAATCGGACAAGGTATTGCAACCCGGTTTGCCAGAGAAGGCGCGTCTGTCGTTGTTGACTATGTTGGGAATTCTGACCTGGCGGACAAGACAGTGG